>CACBMD010000071.1 GCA_902539895.1 uncultured SAR116 cluster alpha proteobacterium | reverse complement strand
TGAAGTAAATGCCGCATACCATGGTGTTCAACTCCATTATGGCAATGATTATATAATACCAGCTCCTTTTGATCCAAGGCTGATTTCGTCAGTATCATCTGCAGTTGCTAAAGCAGCAATGGATAGTGGTGTAGCAAAACAACCTATCAAAAATTTAGAGGCATATAAAAGAGAATTAGAAGGAAGAACTAATCCTATAGCTTCTATTTTAGAGCCAATTAAAGCTAGAATAAAAGGGAAAAAACAGAGGGTTGTCTTTGCAGAAGGAGAGGAAGAGAAAACTATAAGAGCTGCTTTATCATTTTATAATTCGGGGTTTGGAATACCAATATTAATTGGTAGAGAAAATCGAATCAAGGAAACAATGGAAAGGGTAAATTTAGAGGGGCTTAATGAGCTTATAATACATAATGCTAGTCTTAGTAAAAAAAATCAAAAATACATAGATGATTTATATAAGTTACTTCATAGAGATGGACATTTGAGAAGAGATTGTCAAAGACTAATTAACCAAGACAGGAACGTATTTGCAGCATCTATGGTATCTAATGGTGATGCAGATGCAATGGTTACTGGAGTTACTAGACCTTTTGGCAGATGCTTTAACGACATTACTAAAGTAATTTCTTCAAAAAATAACCAAAGTTTTTTATCTATGTCTATGATGGTGTCAAAAGAGAGAACTGTTTTTATTGGAGATGTAAATATACATGACACACCAAACGCAGAACAATTGGCAAATATAGCAACAGGTATCGCTAATACTGTTAAAAACCTTGGTTATAAACCTCGTGTAGCTTTGTTGTCATTCTCTAATTTTGGAAGCTTATCTAGACCTAGTTCAAAAGATTTAAAAGAAGCAGTAAATATACTTGATAAAAAACAAGTTGATTTCGAGTTTGATGGTGAAATGACACCAGAGGTTGCTTTAGATTATAATCTGATAAAAGAAAATTATCCATTCTGCAGACTATCTGGTCCTGCTAACGTTCTAATAATGCCAAGCCTCTTGGCAGCAAATATATCTTTTAAATTGTTGCAAAAACTTGGTGGTGGATCTATTTTAGGACCGCTTATGATAGGTGGTGAAAAGCCCTTCCAAATTGTTCAAATGGGTTCATCTGTATCAGACATTGTTAACTCTGCATCAATTGCTACGTATGATGCAATTTTTTCGAAATAAATAATATATTATAAAATAGCTTTGAGTGAAGTTTTAGGACGAGCTCCGATATGTTTTATAATTTCTGAGGCTGCTTTGTTTCCTAAATATCCACATTTTTCTATTGAGTATTTATTAATAAAACCAAACAAAAAACCAGCGGCAAATAAATCACCTGCACCAGTTGTATCAACTAGTTCTACTAAGCTTATTGGATCTACAAGATATTCCAGTTTATTGTCAAAGACAACAGAGCCTTTTGAACCAAGAGTAATGGCACCAAAATCGACATTGTTTTTTATGTTATTTATGCTTTCTTTCAATACTGATTGATACAAACTTTTAATTTCTTCTTCATTTGCAAAAATAATATCAACATATTCATCAATTAATTTGAGAAAATCAGTTCTATGTCTATCAACACAAAATAAATCTGATAAGCTCAAAGCTATTTTTTTATCATGAGATTTTGCCAAATCGCAACAATAATATATTGCCTCTTTTGCCTTGGGTTGGTCAAATAAGTATCCTTCAATATAAATTATACTACAATTAATTATAAAATGTTCGTCAAAAGATTTAATATTAAATTTGTTACTTGCTCCTAAATAAGTACTCATACTTCTCTCTGCATCAGGAGTAACTAAAACAATGCTTTTAGAAGTTTTTTCTGGTAATTGAAGATCTTCATCTTGAAAAAGTACACCAGAATTATTTAGATCATTTGAAAACAAATCCCCAAACTTATCGTTACCAATTTGACCTATGAAGCAACATTTACCACCAAATGAGCTGTAACCTACGGCTGTATTTGCTGCGCTTCCACCAGAAATAATTGATGGGTTTTGAATATATTTCA
>CACBMD010000070.1 GCA_902539895.1 uncultured SAR116 cluster alpha proteobacterium | reverse complement strand
TTGCAACAACTTGACTTACATTAAAAACTGAAGAGACATTTGTCTTTAACAATTGCTCAAACTTTTCTCGTGGGAAGTCTTCTAAGGCAGTTCTAAATTGCATTCCAGCATTATTAATCAAAATATCAATTGGACTAATTTCTTTTTCAAATTTATCAATGGACAGCTTAATTTGTTCATAATTAGTAACATCAAAGCATAGTTGATAGATCTCTTGCTTAGTATTAATTAATTCAGCTGATTTTCTTAACTTTTCAATATTTCTACCATTTAGAATTATATCACAACCTGCTTCGGCCATACCCTCAGCTAAAGCGTATCCAATTCCCTGTGATGAACCAGTTATAAGGGCAGTTTTACCCTTTAGGTCGAATAATTTTAATCCTGAAACCATTTCTTTTCCAATTTGAGCTTATGTAAAAGTACATCAATAATAAAAAGATTGCTAATTATCTTTATAGAATTTAAGTTTTACAATCTAAATTGACAAAGGTTTAATTTATGAAATCTCTAAAGATTTATGGTCCATTAGATTTAAGAATAGAAGATTATCCAGTAGATAATTTGAAACCTAATCAAGTTGAAATCAAGATTGCCATTGGTGGTATTTGTGGAACAGATCTGCATTATTATAAACATGGTGGATTTGGACAAATTAAGTTACGGGAGCCAATGATATTAGGTCACGAAGTTTCCGGATTTATTTCAAAAATTGGATCAAATGTAGAAAACTTATCAATTGGACAATTAGTTTCTGTATCACCATCAAGGCCATGTAATGAATGTGTTTTTTGCTTAAACGGAAATCAAATCCAATGCATTAATATGAAATTTTATGGCTCTGCAATGCCATTTCCACATATACAAGGTGCATTTAGAGAAATATTAATAGTTGAAGATTATCAATGTGTTTCAGCTGATGGCCTTTCTTCTGAAGAAGCTGCAATGGCAGAGCCACTTGCTGTATGTCTTCATGCTATAAAACAAACAGAGAAAATTTTTGGACAAAAAGTTTTAATTACTGGATCAGGATCTATAGGTACATTGTGCGTAGCAGCTGCCAGAAGAGCAGGAGCAGAAGAGATAATAGTTACAGATATTTCTACAAATGCTCTGACGTTTTCAGATTCTGTAGGTGCAGATAAAGTTATAAATGTACTTGAAGAACATGATAGACTAAAAAACTATCAATCTAATAAAGGGTATTTTGATATAGCCATTGAATGCTCAGGATCTGCACAAGGTATAAGCGACGCAATAAATTGTCTCAAACCTAAGGGCACCTTGATACAACTTGGGCTAGGAGGAGATGTCTTGATACCACTTGTATCAGTTACAACAAAGGAACTAAATTTAAGAGGCTCATTTAGATTTCATTCAGAGTTTGAACTAGCAGTAAATATGATGAAGAAAAAATTAATAAACGTAAATCCATTAATCACGCATAAAATAGACTTTAAAGATGCAACAGATGGTTTTGAACTTGCAATGAATAACAATAAAAAAAGTATGAAAGTTCAACTAGCTTTTTAAAGATTTAGTAAGCAATCGAAAACAAAAAAGTCTTCAGACCTAAAAAGAAAAAAAATAGAGTTATAATTATTAAAACACCTAATAACCCCATTCCTATTTCTTTAAACATTAATTATACCTGTTTACTATTAAAGTGTATTACACCAAGATCTTTTATATTATAACCCTTTAATCTTGAAGCAGCATCAAAAAACTCAGTTGTTTTAGAAAATTGTAAAAGTTTTTGGAACGGAGCTTCAAACCAACAAAATCTGTCAATTACTAAATCAAATCTTTCTTTAACTACTGGGATAAATTTAAGTTGATACTTTTCTGCCTCAGAGGCTATACCTAGAGTTACATCAGCTTGCCCAGATAAAACTAATGAAACTGCGTCAATTTCAGAGTAAACAATTTCTGTTTTAATAAAATCTGATAAATTTAAATTTTCACTTTTTAACAAATTCTTTAAATAATTATCCGCACCCGAACCAGGTTGTCTAGTAACTAATCTTAGACCTTTAAAATCTGTTATACTCTTTTTGGGTTCATTATGAGGTTGAAATATCAAACCTCTTTCTCTTTTTGCCCATTCCATAAGAACAAAATCT
>CACBMD010000069.1 GCA_902539895.1 uncultured SAR116 cluster alpha proteobacterium | reverse complement strand
AATGTTAATTTGATTATTAGCTAATATTTCAAACATAGTTTTTGCAATACCTGACTGAGTTCTCATTGCGTTCCCTACAACTGAAATTTTAACTACGTTTGTATCTGTAATAAATTTCTTGAAACCAATCTTTTTTTGTATTTTTTTAATTGTACTTTCAGCTATGATCAGCTCAGTTTCTGGAATTGTAAAAGTTATATCAGTAGCCTCTTGATTTATAGAAGAAGATTGAACAATCATATCAACATTAATTGAATGTTTCGCCAGAGCACCAAAAATTTCTGATGCCTGGCCTGGTTGGTCTGGAACACCCGATAATGTTATTTTAGCCTCATTTAAGCTATGTGCTATACCACTTATTTCAGTTTTTTCCATATTTTTTTCCTCTTGAATTATGGAAGTTCCAGGCAAATCTTCAAAACTACTAAGAACTCTCAATTTTACATTATATTTCATAGCTAATGCTACAGATCTAGTTTGGAGGACTTTAGCTCCCTGAGAGGCTAATTCTAACATTTCTTCATATGTAATTAAATCAAGTTTTTTTGCACTTTTCACTATCCTTGGATCTGTAGTATAGACTCCATCCACATCAGTATAAATATCACAACGTTCAGCTGAAAAAGCTGCAGCTATAGCAACTGCAGAAGTATCTGAGCCACCTCTTCCTAAAGTTGTTATCCTATTTTCATTTGATATACCTTGAAATCCTGATATTACTGCAACTTGATTTTTTTTAAAAAACTCAAGTATGTTGTCTGTTTTAATCTCTTCTATTAGAGCTTTAGCATGTGATTTATCAGATATTATTGGCACCTGCCAGCCTAACCAAGAGCGAGCTTTGATATTCAAATTATTTAGGGCAGTTGCTAATAATGCTGAAGTAACTTGTTCACCTGTAGATAGAACGACATCATATTCCGAATAAAAGGGAGTTTCCGACGTAGTTTTGACTAAATCTATTAAATCATTTGTTACACCAGACATCGCAGAAACTACAACAATAACTTTGTTACCCTGTTTGACTTCCTTCTTGACTTTTAAAGCAATTTTTTTTATTTGAGGAACATCTGCAACAGAAGTTCCTCCAAATTTCAATACCACAAGTTTCAAATTTCTGTTATCCTTGTAAAATTAATGTTAATAAAAATAAAATTATAATGTCCAATACTGTAGATGAAAAAGAAGTAAAACAATTTTCTTCATTAAGCAACAAATGGTGGGATTTGTCAGGTCCTTTTTCGGCTTTACATAAAATGTCAAATGCAAGAATTGAGTTTATTAAACAGAATGCAACTAGAATTTTTAAAAAAGATAAAAAAAATGTCAATTTTCTTAATGGTATAAATTGTTTAGATGTTGGTTGTGGCGGTGGAATCTTGTCTGAGAAATTAAAAAGGTTAGGTGCAAATGTTACAGGAATTGATGCTTCAAAAAGCTCAATAAAAATTGCCCAAGAGCATGCAAAAAAAAGTCGATTAGAAATAAATTACAAATGTATTACGACTAGTAAACTTCTAGAGATAAAAGAAAAAAAAACTTTAAATAAATTTGACTTGGTAATTGCCTCTGAAGTAATTGAACATGTATATGATATAAAGACATTTATATCTGATATTTCTAATTTATGTCGTCCTGGTGGATTGGTAGTATTTACTACAATTAACAACTCTTTTTTAGGTATATTATTTGGAAAATATTTTGCAGAGGATATTTTTAAAATACTTCCTGCGGGGACTCACGAAGTAGGAAAGTTTGTTTCTCCAGAAAATTTAGCAATAGAAGCTGAAAAGCATGGTATAATATTGGATAGTTTTACAGGTTTTTCACCAACATTTAGATTTAAAAATATTATTCAAAAGGAGTTTGGAAATTTCAAACTTTCATCTAACATGGAGATTAATTATGGTGCAGCAGGAATAAAATTATAATTTAATGATCCTCAGATATCCAAGGAATATTAATGACGTCAATTCCTTCATCACTTAATTCCTTTATTTCTTTATTAGTTCCATGACCATGTATTGGCTTTTCTTTAATTTTTCCTTCTTTCATAGAACGAACCTGAGAAACAAACTCATTGCCTACAAAGGTGGAGTTTTTTTGCACTTCTTTTTTTAGAGTTCTTAAAAGAGTTGAGATATTCTCTG
>CACBMD010000068.1 GCA_902539895.1 uncultured SAR116 cluster alpha proteobacterium | reverse complement strand
AAATTAGATTTTAAATATTCTTTCATAGTTGAAGACATTCTTAAAAAATTAACTCTAGAACCTCCTAAAAATTCAATTAATGGAGATATGTCTACAAATTTAGCAATGATTTTAAGTAAAGATTTAAAACTAAGCCCTAAAATAATAGCAGAAAATTTTATGGTCTATATTTCAAATTTTCCAGGTATTGACAGTGTTAATGTAGCTGGGCCAGGGTTTATTAATATTACATTTAAACAAAATGTATGGTCAGATTTCTTGACCAATATGCTTCAGAACTCACGGAATTGGGATAAATTAGAAATAGGAAAAGGAAAAAACATAAACATCGAATATATTTCTGCTAATCCTACTGGGCCTCTTCATGCAGGTCATGCAAGAGGTGCTGTGTTTGGAGATGCCCTTGCGTCTCTTTTAACTGAGGTAGGGTACTCAGTTATCAAGGAGTACTACATTAATGATGCAGGTAGTCAAATTGAAAAATTAGTAGAGTCTTCTTTATTAAGATATAATGAACAAGTAACAAATAAGTCAATTGATATTCCAGATGGTCTTTATCCAGGTGAATATCTAAAAGAGGTAGGTAAAACTCTTTTTGAAAAGTATGGAGATAAATTACAACTAGATGATAAAGATAAAGTTTTTGAAAAAGTAAGATCTGTTTCTTTAGAAATTATAATGGAAATGATTAAAAATGATCTCTTTAAATTGGGAATAGAAATGGATGTTTTTACAAGCGAAAAAGAAATCATTTCAGGAAATTTATTAACTGAAATTTTAAAAAATCTTGAAAGTAAAAATCTTATTTTTTATGGCGCTCTAGATCCACCTAAAGGTACTGATCCCAAAAATTGGGAAAAAAGAGAACAATTACTTTTTAAGTCATCTCAGTATGGTGATGATTCAGATAGGGCTCTTAAAAAATCAGACGGCACATGGACTTATTTTGCAACTGATATGGCTTATCATTTAGATAAAATGAATAGAACCAAGGGTGATTTAATTAATGTTCTAGGTGCAGACCATATCGGTTATATTTCTAGAATAAATGCTGCTGTTAGTGCTTTATCTAATGGTTCTGTAGAAATTGACACTAAAGTTTGTGCATTAGTAAACCTTTTGGAAAATGGAAAACCAATTAAAATGAGTAAAAGGGCAGGTAACTTCGTAACTCTATCTGACATTATAAATGCTGTAGGTAAAGATGTTGTAAGGTTTATTATGCTGACTAGAAGAAACGACCAATCTTTAGATTTTGATTTTAAAAAAGTAATGGAAAAATCAAAAGATAACCCAGTGTTTTACGTTCAGTATGCACACGCGCGTTGTAACTCTATTTTTAGATCTTCAAAAGTTAAAGAGGAAGAACTATTTTTAAAAAATCCAAAACGCTTAAAAGATGGCTTTGAAATTGAACTTATTAAATTCATAGCTTTATGGCCTAGAACTTTAGAACTTGCTGCTAAAAATCATGAACCTCATAGGATTTGTTACTACTTAATTGAATTATCAAGTATTTTTCATAGTCTATGGAATAAAGGTAAAGATAATAATATAAAATTTATAGTTGAAGATGATTTAGAATTAACAAATGCAAGAATGTCATTAGTGAAAGCTGTTGCTTTAACAATTAGAAAAGGTTTAAGCATTCTCAAAATTAAACCAATTTTTGAGATGTAGATCGATGAAGAATTACTTGAAGATATTTTCTATGATTTTTTTAAGTGTTGGTATTTTGTCTTCAATTAGTCTCTTTGCTTTAAAAATATATTTTCAAAAAACTAATAATGATAAATTAATTGTTTTAGGGCCTGATAATGAAAACTTTATAACTAAACCTAAAGATTCAGGTGGTAAGAAGGTTTCAAATTTAGATATTGAAATATTAAATGATAAAGACGCATTAATTAAAAATGAAAAAATTAGACCTAAGCCAACAAAACCAGAGCTTTTACCACTAGAAGTCATTCCAATTGAAAACAAAACAAAGAAGAGCATTGATCAAAATTTATTAAAAGATTTAAAAATCTCTGAGGGGAAAAAACTAAATTCCAAAGTAATTAAAAAAAATATAAAAAAATCAAATAAAAATATACTCTTGTACAGAGTGCAATTTGGATCATTCAGAGATTTAAATAAAGCTAAATTAGCA
>CACBMD010000067.1 GCA_902539895.1 uncultured SAR116 cluster alpha proteobacterium | reverse complement strand
GATCATAAAATCGATTTAACTAAATTATCAATATTAAAATTAGCTGAACAATATTTAGAATTTTTAGATCAAATTATAAAAAAAGATATTGATATTGCAGCAGAATATTTAGTTATGGGAGCGTGGTTGGCTTTTTTGAAATCAAAACTTTTATTACCTATTGACAAAGAAGAGGAGTTGATGACTTCAGAAGAAATGTCAGAATTATTAGAATTTCAAATGAAAAGGTTAGAAGGAATGCAAAAAGTATCAAAGCTTCTATTTCAAAGGCATCAATTAGGGACACATTTTTTTAAAAGAGGCAACCCAGAAATCTTTGGTATAAATCAAAAAAACCAATATAATTCAAGTCTATATGATTTGATTAAAACTTATGGTGAAATTATTACGTCCAACAATGCTAAATCTATTACAATCGCAGATACACAATTGTACTCAGTTGAAGATGCATTAAATACTCTTAAAAGTTTTTTTAAACATTCAAAAGATTGGAAAGATCTTTTAGATTTTATCCCAAATAATCTCAGAAATAAGTTAGAAAGGAAATCGGCCTTGGCTTCTCATTTTGTTGCTTCTTTGGAGCTTGTTAAAGAGGGTAGTTTGAAATTAAGGCAAGATAGTTTTAATGATAAAATCTTATTATATCCAAAATAAATTCAATTTTTATGATTTAAAATCTTAATTTAGGTAAACTTATGAAAAAATTAAAAGAAAAGAATAATAAAAATTATGATTTTGTCTTAAAGCAGAAAGTAGTTGAAGCTCTAATTTTTTCTTCATCTGAACCAATACCTTATGACGAATTGTTAAAGCGAATAATAGATAAAAATATATTAAATGAAATTTTAGAAAACTTAGAAAAAAAATACTCTTCAAGCGGAGTTAATTTGTATGTTATTAATGATACATATGCATTTAGAACATCTTTAGATGTTTCAGAGTTTTTGAATATTGAAAAAATTGTTCCAAAACCACTTTCACGTGCAGCAACTGAAACTCTAGCTATTATTGCTTATCATCAACCTATTACACGTACAGAAATAGAAAACATTCGTGGAGTTTCTCTTAGTAGAGGAACTCTTGATGTATTATTAGAATTACAATGGATTCAACCTGGTCGTAGGAAATCAACTCCAGGAAATCCACTTACATGGAAAACTACAAATTTGTTTTTAGATTATTTTAATCTTAAAAATACCAAAGATCTTCCAGGAATAGAAGATCTAAAAAACTCGGGTTTACTTGATAAAAATAAAGTTATTTTTAACGATCAATCCGTTGATTAAATGTAAATTAATTATTGGGATGTAAATATTGTTAGAGTTTTTAAATATCTCGCATAAATATGACAAAAAACTAATTTTGAATAATTTTTCTATGAAACTTGAAGCAGGAGAAGTAGTTTCCTTGTTAGGCCCTTCTGGTTGTGGAAAAACAACGTTACTTAAATTAGCAAGTGGAATAGAAAAACTTCAAAATGGTGAAATTAAATTAAATGATAAAATTGTTTCTTCTTTCAATTTTCATTTAAATTCAGATAAAAGACAAGTTGGATATGTTTTTCAGGATTGCGCATTATTTCCTCACTTAACTGTTATAGAAAATATTTTCTTTGGAATAAAAAAAAATCACATAGAAAAAAGTTCAAAAAAAATTCAAAACTTAATGGATGAAATTGATATATCTAATCTGGTTAACTGTTATCCTCATGAATTATCAGGTGGTCAACAACAACAAGTTGCGTTAGTTAGAGCTATGGCTTCTGATCCTAAGATTATTTTTTTAGATGAACCTTATTCAAACTTAGATTCTAGATTAAAAGAAAAAATTAGAGATCAAATGTTACATATTCTAAGGGAACACAAAATTTCAGCATTATTAGTAACTCATGATCCAGAAGAGGCAATGTTTATGTCTGATAAAATAGGTGTTTTAAATAATGGCTGCATTGAACAATTTGGAAGTCCTATAGATTTATATTTACGACCAAAATCAGCTTTCATAGCTGAGTTTTTTGGAGAAATAAATATACTTGAGGGAATTGTTAGAGAAGGTTCTGTTAGCACTGTACTTGGTACCTTTAATTGTTCTCAAAGATTTAATAATAAAAAAGTAAAAATTGTTGTAAGAGACGAAGCAATTAAGCTGTTTTCAGCAAATAAAATCAATTTAAATACAAAAGATAAAACAAAATTTATAAAATCTTCTTATTATGGGTTTGTTATGGAAGCAAGATTACTTGCTGGTTCAAGT
>CACBMD010000066.1 GCA_902539895.1 uncultured SAR116 cluster alpha proteobacterium | reverse complement strand
CAGATGCAGATATCAAAGAGATTGCAACAAATGAGTTTAATTCTTTAAAAGTAACAATTAGCAATCTTGAAAGAGATATTCAATTTTCCTTATTACCTAAGGATAAGGATGATACAAGAAATGTAATTTTGGAGGTTCGTGCTGGAACGGGTGGAGATGAGGCAGGCTTGTTTGCCTCAAACCTTTTTTCTATGTATGAAAAGTTATCTATTAAGAATAAATGGAAATTTGACGTAATGGAGGTGTCAGAAACAAGTGTAGGTGGCTATAAAGAGGCACAAGCAAATATTATAGGAAATGGCGTGTTTGGCAGATTGAAATTTGAATCAGGCGTTCATAGGGTTCAAAGAGTTCCAACCACTGAAACAAGTGGTAGAATTCATACATCTGCAGCAACAGTTGCAGTTCTTCCTGAAGCTGAGGATTTAGAAATATTTATTGAAGAAAAAGATTTAAGAGTAGATGTTTTTAGATCAAGTGGGCCAGGGGGGCAATCAGTTAATACTACTGATTCAGCCGTTAGAATAACTCA
The DNA here is from genome assembly GCA_902539895.1 of uncultured SAR116 cluster alpha proteobacterium. Lineage (GTDB taxonomy): Bacteria > Pseudomonadota > Alphaproteobacteria > Puniceispirillales > Marisalimonadaceae > Marisalimonas. The sequence continues at coordinate 1,736 of CACBMD010000066.1, read as the reverse complement.
TATTCCATCAGGAATTGTTGTAAGTCAACAGGATGAAAAGTCACAACATAAAAATAGAGCAAAAGCCATGAAAATTCTTCAATCACGTTTGTATGAGTTAGAAAGACAAAAACAACAAGATGAGAGATCTTCAGCAAGAAAAGATCAAGTTGGTACCGGTGATAGGTCAGAAAGGATAAGAACTTATAATTTTCCACAGGGAAGAGTAACTGACCACAGAATAAACTTAACATTACATAAATTAGAAAAAATCCTAAGTGGCGAGGCTCTTGATGATTTAATCGACGCTTTGATAGTCGAAGATAGAATGTTAAAGTTAGCTTCAAATGACTTATAAAAACATTGATGTTTATAATTTAATTAAGCCTGAGATTTTAAAACTGAGGAAAATAGGTATTGATACGGCAAATTTAGACTGCAGGCTATTACTTTCTGAATCTTTAGATAGATATGAAACAATATATAATCACCAAAATATTTATATTTCAGAAAAAGAGATGAAAAAATTTAAGAATTTAATTCAACAAAGATTAAGTGGCAAACCTGTTTCAAGAATTATTAATAAAAGGAGTTTTTGGAAAAAAGAATTTGAACTTAATGATGCGACATTAGATCCAAGGTCTGACTCTGAAACGTTAATTGAAACTGTTATTGAGTGTTATCCAGAAAAATTAGAATGTTTAAAAATTATTGATCTTGGTTCTGGTACAGGTTGTTTGGGTCTATCACTTTTAGGCGAATATCCTTGCTCAAAGGTTTCGTTTTTTGATACATCGAAAAAGTCTTTAGAAATGGTCAAAACAAATGCACAAAATTTTGATTTGTTAGAAAGATCAAAGTATATAAATTTAGACTGGAACTTTAGAGATTGGCATAAAAAATTACTGAAAATTGAAAATAATATGAAATATGATATTGCTATTTCAAATCCTCCTTATATTCCAACTAAAGATATTAAGATACTGACAAAAGAGGTAAAAAAATACGATCCGTTTATTGCATTGAATGGTGGAAAAGATGGGCTTGACTCATACAGATCTATTTTTTTTAATTTGTCCAATATAATTAAATCGAATGGGAAAGTTTTCTTTGAAATAGGCAAAGGTCAAGAAAATGATGTCACAAAAATAGCTATCAAACATGGTTTGTTTCCAAAAGAATATAAAAAAGACTTGTCAGGAGTGACTAGGGTAATAATATTTGGTATTAAATAATTTTTTTTGTGCTTGGCTTGGAAGAAAAAACTTTATATAATTACATTATAAATTATTATTTATATTCAAACCTTAAATTTTATATTAATTGAGTCCATAGGTTGAAATTAGGATTCTTAACCAATTACAAAAAAGCATTGTGTAAACAAAAAATTAACTAGCGTAAATTTTAGGAAAATTATGAGACAGCAAAATAATGGGCGTCGACGCCAAAATCGTGGATCAAATCGTAGAAATTTTAACAATGGTAACTTAAATGGTAACTTTAATAAAAATACTGTGATTGAGAGCTCCGGACCAGATGGTCGTCAAAGAGGTTCAGTTTCACAACTAAATGAAAAGTATACATCTTTAGCATCAGATGCATCTTCTTCTGATGATAGAATATTAGCAGAGTCTTTTCTACAATTTGCTGACCACTATTATAGGCTTCAAAAAGAAATAGAACTAAATAATGAAAATAAAGAAATAAGAATAAAAACTGAAATAAATTTATCACCAAACAACTCATCTGATTTAGAA
>CACBMD010000065.1 GCA_902539895.1 uncultured SAR116 cluster alpha proteobacterium | reverse complement strand
CTTGAATTACAAATTTTAAATGATGAAATAAATAATACATGAAATTAAAGTTTGTATTGACCTAAAATTTATAACTTATATGTTATTTTTGTCAGAGAGCTATGTAGTTGCTTTTTAAAGAGGAAAGTCCGGGCTCTATAGAAATAAGGTGCTGGATAACCTCCAGCAGGGGCAACCCTAGGGAAAGTGCCACAGAAAATATACCGCCAATTTGGTAAGGGTGAAAAGGTGTGGTAAGAGCGCACCGCATTTTTAGTAATAAAAATGGCACGGCAAACCCCACCTAGAGCAAGACCAAATAGAAGAGACTTATTTTGAATTTCTACAAAGTTTCTTGGGTAGGTCGCTAGAAAAATTTGGTAACAAATTTTCAAGATTAATAACTACAATCATAAATTTTTTGATACAAAACCCGGCTTATTGCTCTCTGACATAATTAATGTTCAAATAAATTTACAAAATGTTACTACGAAATGGTTAATTTTTCCCATTGACTACCATAAAATCCCATGTTATCCCATTAAATTATTAATTTATTACTTAGGCAATTTTATTTGGAATTAAAAGTTTGGACTTTATGCAGTTTTATTATTTTTAATTTAGGATATTAAAATCAATGTTTTTATCAACCTCACATAATAAGATTGATTTAAAATGTAGAGTATCTATTCCAGCATCATTTCGAGTTAATTTAGAAAAATCAAATGAAAGTCTAATTTTATTTAAATGCCTTCAATTTAAATGCATAGAAGGTACTACCTCAACGCGAATGCAAGCATATATAAATGCTATAGACGAGTTAGACGCTTTATCTGACGATGCATTTCTTTTAAGGATGATGATGGCAGATTCCTTTGAAATCAAATTTGATATTAATGGTAGAGTAGTTATCCCAGACACTCTCATGAACTTTGCTGAACTTTCAGACAAGGCTGTTTTTATGGGTATTGGAGAGTCATTTTATATTTGGTCTCCTTCAGAGTATGAAAATCAATATATGAAATCTAAAAAAATTTTAAAAGAAAAAGGTCCACCTAAATTAATTTTAAAAAAGAATTGAGTAGACAGTAATCAAATGAATAATAAAGTTTTACATATTCCGGTGTTGCTTAATGAAGTAATAAACGCATTATCTTTAACGAAAAACGAGGTTTATGTTGATGCAACATTTGGTTTGGGAGGTTATACCAAAGCTATTTTAAGCAACCAAAATTGTAAAGTTGTTGCAATTGATAGAGATCCTCATGCTAAAGTTTATGCAGATGTTTTAAAAAGAAGTTATGCAAATAGATTTTATTTTAAAAAAGGGAAATTTTCTGAACTAGGTACATTTTTAAAAGAACTTAAAATATACAAAGTTGCGGGTGTTGTTTTTGACCTTGGTGTCTCAAGTCCTCAATTAGATAACCAGGATAGAGGTTTTTCTTTCAAGTTAGATGGCCCTCTTGATATGAGAATGTCATCTGAAGGCTCAACTGCAGAGGAATTTTTGAACGAAGTTGAGGAAGTCACTCTTGCAAATATAATTTATGAACTCGGAGACGAGGTGTATTCAAGAAGAATAGCCAAAAATATAATATATCAAAGATCACAAAATAAAATTAAAACGACAGGTCAACTTGCTGATATAGTCAGAAATGCAATCCCCAAAAAGAAAAATAAAATAGATCTAGCCACAAAAACTTTTCAAGCAATTCGTATGTATTTAAATGACGAAATCAAAGAATTAGAAGAAGGATTAATAGCTGCAGAAAAAGTTTTACGACCAGAAGGTAGATTAGTTGTAGTTTCTTTTCATTCAATTGAAGACAGAATTGTAAAAAATTTTTTTAATAAATGTTTACGAAACAAACCCTCATCAAGATATTTACCTGAGCATCCAAAAGAAAATCCAAGTTTAGAAATATTAACAAAAAAACCTATTTTGCCATCTGCAAAAGAGATTTACATTAATAAAAGATCTAGATCTGCAAAATTAAGAATTGCAAAACGGACACACTTTTCATCTATATTTGGAGAAATAGCATGATAAGGTATCCATCTTCTTTGATTTTTTTTGTAATACTTTTTGCAGGGGTATCACTTTACCAAATCAAACATTTCATTACAAAAAAAGAAATAGAGCTTACTCAAATTAAAAATAATATAAAAAATGCTCAGTCAAATATAAATATTTTAAAAGCTGAACTTAGTTATCTAAAACGTCCTGACAGAATAGAAAAAATTGCTCTAGACAAATTAGGGCTTAGAGAAATTTTACCGACAGATATTTGGAACTTAAATGATCTTGTAAGTGCAA
>CACBMD010000064.1 GCA_902539895.1 uncultured SAR116 cluster alpha proteobacterium | reverse complement strand
TTTGGTGTGTGCAGAGTAATATTTAATAAATTTGTTTCTGCAATTACTCAGGAAGTTACATTTAAATCTCTTATCCCAGTAGAAATTAAAAATGATGAGATCGATGAAAATGATTCTAGTTCAATATATGAATTTGAACCAAGTGAAGAAGAAATACTAAATGATCTATTACCTCGAAATTTAGCTACACAATTACATAGTTGTCAAATTGAAAGTACAGCAAGTGAACTAGCTGCTAGAATGACTGCTATGGATAATGCTACTAGGAATGCTGGCGAGATGATAGATAATTTAACCCTACAATATAATAGAACAAGACAAGCTGTTATTACAAAAGAATTAATTGAAATTATATCAGGTGCAGAAGCCTTATAATATAAATATGGAGAAACATTATGGCGAAAAAACCGTCCACTAAACAAAATGGCAAAATATCTCAAGTTATTGGAGCTGTTGTTGATGTTGAGTTTGATTCAGATCTTCCTCAAATATTAGATGCTCTTCAGGTAGATAATAATGGACAAAAACTAATACTCGAAGTAGCACAACATCTTGGTGAAAACGAAGTAAGGACTATAGCTATGGATAGTACGGATGGTCTAGTCCGTGGTATGGACGTAGTTCAAACAGGTGCACCAATTACAGTTCCTGTTGGACCAGAAACATTAGGAAGGATACTTAATGTTATTGGTGATCCGGTTGATGACGGTAAGCCGGTTAAGTCCAAAACAACCTTGCCTATTCATAGAGATGCCCCAGAATATGTTGATCAATCCACTTCTGCTGACATTTTAGTAACAGGAATAAAAGTGGTTGACCTATTAGCACCTTATGCAAAAGGAGGTAAAATTGGACTTTTTGGTGGTGCTGGTGTTGGCAAAACAGTTTTAATTATGGAGCTTATAAATAACGTAGCAAAAGCACACGGTGGATATTCTGTTTTTGCGGGTGTTGGTGAAAGAACTAGAGAAGGTAATGATCTTTTCCATGAAATGGTAGAATCTGGAGTTATCGTTCCAGATGGTCCAGGCTCTAAAGCAGCACTTGTATATGGCCAAATGAATGAGCCTCCTGGAGCTAGAGCAAGAGTGGCTTTAACAGGATTAACGTTAGCCGAATATTTTAGAGATCAAGAAGGTCAAGATGTTTTGTTTTTCGTTGATAACATTTTTAGATTTACTCAAGCTGGATCTGAAGTCTCAGCTTTATTAGGAAGAATACCATCTGCTGTGGGATATCAGCCAACGTTGGCTACAGATATGGGAGCGCTTCAAGAAAGAATTACAACTACAACAAAAGGATCTATTACTTCTGTACAAGCAATATATGTTCCTGCAGATGACTTAACTGATCCTGCTCCTGCCACATCATTTGCTCACTTAGACGCTACTACTGTTTTATCGAGACAGATAGCAGAAATAGGAATTTATCCTGCAGTTGATCCACTAGACTCAACTTCAAGAATGTTAGACCCTAGAATTGTTGGTGAAGAGCATTATGAAGTTGCAAGAAAAGTTCAAGAAGTTCTGCAACAGTATAAATCGTTACAAGACATCATCGCGATTTTGGGTATGGATGAATTATCTGAAGAAGATAAACTAGTTGTTAGTAGAGCTAGAAAAATTCAAAGATTTTTATCTCAACCATTCCATGTTGCTGAGGTTTTCACAGGATCTCCAGGTGTTCTAGTACCTTTAGAAGATACTATAAAAGGATTTAAGGGAATTGCAGACGGTGAGTATGATGATTTACCGGAAGCCTCTTTCTACATGGTAGGCACTATTGAAGAAGCTATAGAAAAGGCTAAGAAACTAGCTAAAGATGCTGCTTAATCTTTTGAACGTTTTTAGATGAGGTAATAATGGCAGAAACAACTAATTTAGAGGTAGTAACACCTTCAGCTATAATTGTATCTGAACCTGTGGAAATGGTTGTTGTTCCAGGTTCAGACGGTCAAATTGGTGCCCTTCCAAGACATTCTAAAGTTATATCTACTCTGGATAGAGGATTGGTAGATATTTTTAATGATAATAAAGTTTCATCGCAAATAATGATAGATGGTGGAATAGCTGAAATAAATGAAACTACAGTTACAATATTAGCAGAAAGAGCGGAAAAGATTGATAAAGCGAACAAACAAGTTCTAGAAGAAAAACTTATAGCTTATCAGTCTCAAGAAAATCATGACGATCAAAATATAGCAGATCTTGCAATAAAAAATTCGTCTTTTATAAAGGCTGTTTTAGATAAAATAGGTTAATTTATTTCTGCAATACTTTTTCTATTTCAGAGCTTATTCTCAAAAGATAAT
>CACBMD010000063.1 GCA_902539895.1 uncultured SAR116 cluster alpha proteobacterium | reverse complement strand
CCTTTAAAATTGTCAAGCAAAGAGGTTGCTTTACGAACTGCATCCCCAGTACCCAGAGGTTTTTTTTGGATTGTCTTAATTACGTTCTTATTTTCAATATCAAATTTATCAAATTCCTGAGGAGCAACAACTATTGATTTTTTGATTCCAGCAGACTGATTAGCATCAATTACCCATTGAAGCATGGTCTTGCCAGAAATTGTATGTAAGGGTTTTGGAATACTTGACAACATCCTACTTCCTTTTCCAGCACTTAATATAATTGAACAAATTTTCATAAAAATGTTATATCTCTTAAGTTTAAAAATATAAAGCTTTAAAATTTACGATGAAAATTATATTAATTAAATTTTAAAAAAGAGGTGAGATATGTGCGGTGTTGTTGCAGTTATTGGAAAAAAAAATGCAAGTGAACTCGTAATTGAAGGTTTAAAAAAACTTGAATACAGAGGATATGACTCCGCAGGCATTGCTTCAGTTTCTAATGACACCCTAAATATTATTAAATCTGAAGGTAAATTAATAAATTTAATTAATAAGTTAAGTGATGTATCCTATTCCAATTTAAAATCTTTTACTGATATAGCTATGGGCCATACAAGGTGGGCTACACACGGTAATGTTAGCGTTGAGAATGCTCATCCATTGACAAGTGAAAATAAAGTGGCTGTTGTCCATAACGGAATTATAGAAAATTATGAATTAATAAAAAACAAACTCATGTCAGAGGGATATAGTTTTAAAAGTCAGACAGACACTGAGGTACTGCCACATCTCTTTACTAAATATATCAAATTAGGAAATAATTTGTTGCAAGCAGGTAGGTTGGTTTTAAAAGATATTAAGGGCGCATTTGCTTTTGTTGTAATGAGTCTAGATTTTCCAGGCGAATTATTTGTATCCAGAAATTCGTCACCTTTAACTATTGGTTTGGGTAACAAGTCAAACTTTGTAGGATCAGACGCTCACTCAATAGACCATCTAACCCAAAAAATAATTTACTTAGAAGATGGTGATCATGCATTAATTAATATAGAAGATGTTCAGATTTTTAATATGAATGATGAGAAAGTTGATAGAAAAATTATAAATATAAAAGCTGAAATTGGTTTGATTACAAAAGGTGGTTATAGACATTTCATGGAAAAGGAAATATTTGAACAACCTTCAGTAATTCCTCAGACAATTTCAACATTTATTAAAAATAACTCTGAAATTAAAATAGATCTAAATAAATTAGGATTTAAAAATAAAAATACATTACTTATATCTGCAGCTGGGACAAGTTATTATGCTGCAATGGTTGGTAAATATTGGATAGAGCAACTAGCTGATTTACCTGTTTTAATTGACTTAGCTTCAGAATATAGATACAGAAAGCCATCTGTTTTTGGTCAAAGTGCTATGTTAGTTATTTCTCAGTCTGGTGAAAGTTTGGACACGCTTATGGCACTAAGGCATGGAAAAGAACTTGGATTAAATACTAATGCAATTGTTAATGTTGAAGGTAGTACAATAGATAGGGAAGTTGATTATACTTTATATACTAGAGTAGGAGCAGAAATAGGTGTTGCAAGTACAAAATCTTTTACGTCTCAATTGGTTATTTTATTTTTAATTGCAGTTGCTCTTGGAAAAAAATTTAATAATATCACAACAGAACAAATACAAAAAATTTGTTTAAACATATTAGCTTTACCTAGTGCTATTGCACAAATGTTAAATATGGAAAATGAAATAAAGTTGGTAGCTCAGAATATAAAAAATGCGAAGAGCATAATATTTCTTGGAAGAGGACTCTTATATCCGCTTGCACTAGAGGGTGCATTGAAATTAAAAGAAATAAGTTATATTCATGCTGAAGGATTTGCAGCAGGTGAAATGAAACATGGTCCAATTGCCCTTATTGAAGATCAAGTGCCAGTAATCATGTTTTTAGTATCAGATGGTAACGAAGATAAAGCAATAAGCAACCTGCAAGAAGCTTACTCAAGAGGTGCAAAAATAATTTTAATTGCAGACAAAAATTGTATTCAAAAGGCCTCTTTTGCTCATCATAAAATTGAAATACCAAATTTTGAAACTGAATTTAAATCATTATTTTCTCCATTTCTTATGGCAATTCCAGCTCAGTTATTAGCTTATCATGTTGCTAATGAAAGAGGCACTGATGTGGATCAACCAAGGAATTTAGCAAAGTCCGTTACTGTGGAATAGATTTAGAACTACTTTTGGTGATGAAAAGTTTTACTTTGAGTATAATGTTTTGGTTGAAACAACACAATTAGGTGTATTTAGTTTAAATCCTAAAAGAAAACAAAGATTAGACTTAATCTATGATTTACATCTTCAGGGATGGTCTAATAAACAAATTTTAGATCACCTTAATTCCCAAAATCTTAAAACACCTA
>CACBMD010000062.1 GCA_902539895.1 uncultured SAR116 cluster alpha proteobacterium | reverse complement strand
AACCCAGAAATTTCAGATTTTGAATATGATAAGCTTTGTCGAGAATTTGACACTCTAATTAATGAAAATCCAGAATTTAAGTTTTTAGAACGTAAATCTGTTGGCGCACAAACCTCCAATCAATTTCAAAAATATAATCATCGAAAACCAATGACTTCACTTACTAACGCGTTTTCTTTCGAAGACGTAAATGATTTCATTGAAAGAACTCTAAAATTTTTGAATTTAAAAAAAGATTATCAGATAGATTTTATGTGTGAACCAAAAATTGATGGTCTGTCAATATCACTTCTTTATGTAAATGGAAATTTATTTAATGCTGTGACAAGAGGAGATGGTAAGGTAGGCGAAATAGTAACTGACAACGTCAAAACTATAAAGGATATTCCACATAAATTAAAAGATGATTATCCAAATCTCATAGAGATAAGAGGTGAAATTTTTATGAAAAAAGTTAATTTTGAAGAACTTAACAAGTCACAGATAAAAAAAAATGGGAAAATTTTTGCTAATTCAAGGAATGCTGCAGCAGGATCTATACGACAAAAAGACACAAATATTTTAAAAGAACGCAAGTTAAATTTTTATGCCTTCTCCGTAGGTGAATATACAAATGATTTTAATGTAAAAACTCAGTTTGATCTTCTAAAAAAATTTGAAAAAATGGGTGTCAACACAAACCAAGAAAACTTTAGAGCAAGTAGAATTGAAGATATAAAAAAATTCTACTCTTCGATGATATCTAAAAGAAGTGAGTTAGATTACGAAATTGATGGTCTCGTATACAAGGTGAATGATACAATTTTACAAGAAAGATTAGGAAATTTGTCTAGATCGCCAAGATGGGCAATTGCTCACAAACTTCCCCCTGAAATAGTAGAAACTATACTTTTAAATATAGAAACTCAAGTTGGCAGAACTGGAGCTCTTACACCAGTAGGTAAATTAAAACCTGTAAAAGTTGCGGGAGTGCTAGTTTCAAATGTAACACTACATAACGAAGATGAAATTTCAAGAAAAGATATTAGAGTAGGAGACATTGTTAAAATTCAACGTGCTGGAGATGTTATTCCACAGGTTACTGAAGTAATAAAAGAAAAAAGACAAAACAATTCTAAAGTTTACGTTCCACCTAATTTTTGTCCATCATGTGGAGGCAAGACACATAAACCAAAAAGTGAAGCAATTAGAAGATGTCTTTCTGGGGTTAATTGCCCCTCTCAAACAGTTGAAAAATTAAAGCATTTTGTTTCCAAAAATGCTTTTAATATTGAAGGCTTAGGTGAGAAATTAATAGCCATGCTCTTTAAAGAAAAAATCATAAATGATTTTAGTGATATTTTTAAAATTTATAAATATAAAGAATTATTAGAAAAACGAGAAGGTTTAGGAAAATTATCTGTTTCTAATCTTTTAAAATCCATTGATTCAAAGAAAAGAATTCCACTAGATAGATTAATTTATGCTCTTGGGATTAAACAGATTGGTGAAAACAATGCTAAATTATTGGCACTAAATTATAATTCTTTTGAAAATTTTTGGAGTGAAATGGAAAAAGCTAATGACAAGTTATCTGATTCATTCCAAAAGCTTGTCTCAATTGATCAAATTGGTGAGAATATTGCTGATGATATAATTTTATTTTTTAATACATCATCTAATCTTATAATGTTAAAAGAACTCCTGAATTATATAATAATTGAAAATGTTGAACAAAAATTAATTAATTCACCCTATAAAGACAAAATAATAGTGTTGACTGGTACATTAGATACCATGAGTCGTGATGAGGCAAAGCAAAAACTAAATAACTTAGGAGCAAAAATAAGTAGCTCAGTTTCTAAAAAAACAGATTTTGTAATTGTTGGTGAACAACCTGGATCCAAGGCAAAAAAAGCTAAAGAATTAAATATCCCAATAATAAATGAAAATGAGTGGGTTGAAATAATAAAGACAATTGACGTTTAAATTTTCATTGTCTTTCTTTTCAAAAATAGAAGTAATTCTTTATCATCTTTGTCAATTTCTTTTGATAAATCTTGATATACTTTATTATGGTAATCATTAATCCAATTGATCTCAAACGATGATAACATTTGCTTATTAATAAGATTTAATTCTAAAGGAACTCTAGTTAAATTTTCAAAACATAAAAAATTTTTATCAGCCTTTTCTTTTACAATCTCTAAGTTTTCAATCCTAATACCGTACGCACCTTTTTTATAATATCCAGGCTCATTAGAAATCACCATGCCTGACTCAATAATACATTCAGATATTTTAGAAATTGAAATTGGTCCTTCATGCACACTTAAAATATGTCCCACTCCATGTCCTGTTCCGTGAGCATAATCTTTACCTTCAGACCATAGTGCTACCCTGCCTAAAGTATCTAACTCCCTTCCTTTAGTACCCAAAGGGAAGGAAGCAGATGCAATTGCAATGTGCCCTTTTAAAACTAAAGTATAATCGTTTAACATTTGCGATTTAGCTTTTCCAACTAGAAGAGTACGAGTTGTATCAGTGGTACCGTCTAAATAATGAGCACCTGTATCAATTAAATACAAACTACTTTTATTAATTTTTTTATTAGAAGAAATATTTGCTTTATAGTGAACAATTGCGCCATTC
>CACBMD010000061.1 GCA_902539895.1 uncultured SAR116 cluster alpha proteobacterium | reverse complement strand
TTGATGGGAAAAGTCGAAGAATTAGGATAAATGGTCATGCAACTATCCATCATGACAAAAAATCTCTAGAAGATCATTTTGGTGCCAAGTTTGTAGTGAGAATTAATTGCGAAATATATCCAAACTGTCCAAGATATATTCCGAATCTGGAAAAAAATAAATCGTCAGCTTATGTGCCAAGAAAAGGCAAAGGCATTCCACCTGCACCTGAATGGAAAGAGAGAGATTACATAAAAAATATTTTACCAAAGGATGATCCTCACAAAAGTCGAAATTAATTTTAATTTCAAAGTGCATAAGATTGATTCGTGTAAAATTTAAATTTTTGTAATACGTTTATTAAATCGATAAAAATATATGCAATACTTTTAATCAATAATAATTTTTAAATAGAGTTTTCTTTTGTAAATAAACAAAATTGTAATTTGGATAAAAGGTTAACAAATATATCATTGCCCATTTATTAAGCAAAAATTTTTCTTGCTAACTTTTGATTGACTCATGATTTTATTTTTTCGATCCTAAATTACTTTGGGAAGTTATTGGGGAATAACATTCTAAAAATAATATCAATTGGAGGAGAAATAATGAATAAATTTATTAATTATATTTTTTATAGTCTATTTTTTTTATTATTTTCAAACTTAGCTAACGCTGAAACAATAAAATTTTGGACTACAGAGGAGCAACCTGCGCGTCTTGCAAAACAAAATGCAATGGCTGCAGATTTCTGGCAAAAGACTGGTCACGAAGTAGAGGTTATACCTGTATCGGAAAAAGATCTAGGTAAGAGAGCAACAGCGGCATTTGCTGCAGGCGATTTGCCTGATGTTATTTATCATACATTACAATATGTTCTCCCATGGTCAGAGGCTGGTATTTTAGATGTAGAAACTAATGATGACATAGTTAATTCTTTAATGAAAAGGACCTTTGCACCAGGCGCTATTAAAATGGCTCAATTTGATGGAAAAACTGCAGCAGTACCAGTTGACGGTTGGACACAAATGGTAGTTTATCGTAAGGATATTTTTGATGCCGCTGGATTAGCTCCACCTAATAGCTATGCAAACATTGAAAAAGCAATAGATAAATTACATAACCCACCAAATATGTACGGTTTTGTTGCAGCAACTAAGGTTGATGAAAATTTTATGAGTCAAGTTTTAGAACATGTTTTTTTAGCTAACGGGGTATCGCCTGTTAATAAAAATGGTTTCAGCCCACTAGACGAAAAAGCAACTTCTGAAGTTTTAAATTTTTATAAAAAGATTGCTAAAGCTTCCCCAGCTGGCGAGTTATACTGGAAACAGTCTCGAGCGATATATTTTGCTGGTAAAGCTGCTATGATTATATGGTCACCTTTTATTTTAGATGAGTTAGCTGGTTTAAGAAACTCTGCACCACCAACAATCAATGATGACCCAACTTCAAAGGCTTTAGCACAAAAGACTGGAATTGTAACAACGTTTGGAGGTCCATCTAATCCTGCAGGCGCTGCTTGGGCAGATATACGTTATTTCGGAGTAACCTCAGACGCAAATACTGATGTTGCTGCAGAGTTTGTTAAATATTCAATGAAAGATGGATATACTGCTACACTTTCAATAGCACCAGAGGGCAAATTCCCAGTTCGAAGGGGAGAGCCTTTTGATACAGCAAAATATGTAAATGCATGGTCAAAGTTACCAGTTGGAGTTGACAGAAAGGCTCCATTATCAGAATTATATTCAGATCTTACAATTAATAAAATTGTTTCTGGACTTCAAACTGCTGATAGATGGGGCGTAAAAGAAGGTCAACTATCTTTAGCATCAAAAATTATAAATTCTCAAATTATTAATCGAGTTGTTCGTGAATTTATTGATGATCAAATTGATGTTAAAACTGCTGTAAGCAAGTTAAATAAAGAACTTTCAAAAATAAATTAAATTATTTGTTAGACGATCTTTATAAGGTCGTCTAACTTCATTTTATAATTTTAAGTATTTTTGAATGACTAATATCATAAAAAAAAGTAAGAATACTTTATTAGAAAAAGAAAAAAAACTTGGTCTAATACTCCTACTACCAACTATTTTAATAGTATTATCTGTAGTTATATTTCCACTCTTAGCTAATTTTTGGATTTCCTTTAAACCAGTATCCTTGGGGGATCTGCGTCCACCAAAACTCATAGTAAAAGAACGCATTAAAGGAAAATTATCTGATAAAAATCAGATTGCAGAAATTCAATATAGATATAGAAATACATCAATTAAATATGATCTTGAAAATGTAATAATTAAAGACATAATACCGAATGGTTTGACTGTTAAAGATTTGCAACCAACCCAATTTTGTAGGTTAAAATTAAAAGAGTTGACATGTAATTTAAATAATGTTTCCTCAAAATCGTCTGGAAAAATAATTCTTAAAGTGCACAAGAATGATCAATGGCAAGAAGAATTAGATAACCCGAAAAAAACTATACCGTTAGTTACTTTTTTAAGTAAAAATGTCCTAACCTCTTTTGAATTTAATACTGAAAACTTTAAAAAAGTTTTTTCTGCTTCTGAATTTTTTGAAGTATTAAAAGTTTCTTTTTACTATACTATATTTGGCACAGCTGGAGCATTGTTAGTTGGTCTTCTGGCAGCTCAAATTTTACAAAAATCTTTTAGAGGAAGATCAATTGTACGT
>CACBMD010000060.1 GCA_902539895.1 uncultured SAR116 cluster alpha proteobacterium | reverse complement strand
CTCTACAAATTGAGGTTTTGTCTGCAAATGATTTCAATTTAAAAGAGCCAATTGAAGATGGTAATACGTTTGAAAAAAACGCTTTAATTAAATCATCTTACGTGTGTAAAAAAACAGGAATTCCTAGTTTGTCAGATGATAGTGGAATTTGCTTTTGTGATCTTAACAATGAACCAGGTATTTATTCTAGTAGATGGGCAGGGAAGGAAAAAAATTTTAATCTTGCAATGTCTAAAATCAACGTTTCAATAAATAAATTAGAAAATCCGAATTATAAATGTTTCTTTGTGTGTGCTTTGTCTCTTAGTTGGCCAAATGGAAATAACATAACAGTATCTGGAAAAATTGATGGTAAATTTTCATGGCCACCTAAAGGTAATTTTGGATTCGGTTATGATCCAATCTTTAAACCACTAGGCTATGATGAAACCTTTGGTGAAATGGATCCAGAATTTAAACATAGTATAAGTCACAGAGCTTTAGCATTTAAGAAGTTAAAAAGTTTGTGTTTTCCTAATTTAGAAAATTGAATAAATATAATCAAAATTTATTAAGCCTTTATGTTCACTGGCCTTATTGTGAATCAAAATGTCCCTATTGTGATTTTAATTCTCATGTGAACGAAAAAATTAATATAAACGACTGGATCCAATCATATAAAAATCAATTATTCGCTATGAAAGATGAATTAATTGAAAACAATATAAATTTTAGACATTTGGATACAATTTTTTTTGGTGGCGGTACCCCATCATTAATGCCATTAAAAATAGTAGAAAGTATTATGGATTTATCCAAAGAAATATTCGGTTTTAAAAAAGATATTGAAATAACACTTGAGGCAAATCCAAGTTCGTACGAAAACAAAAAATTTATTAAATTTAAACAAATAGGAATAAATAGGGTATCGATTGGTGCGCAGTCTTTAAATAACAATTATTTAAAGTTTTTAGGAAGATTACATAATATTAAAGATATTAATATTGCATTAAATGATGCATCCGAAATATTTGAAAATATTTCTGTTGATTTAATATATGCTTTTTATGGTCAAAAGATACATGATTGGACAAATGAGTTAGAAAGTTTGCTTAATACTTACAATTTACAACATCTCTCTTTATATCAATTAACAATTGAAGAAGGGACAAAGTTTTTCAAAGATCACAAAAATGGTAAAATTAAACTCATAGATAATGATATAGCTGCAAAATTTTATGAAATCTCTAACAAAATACTAAATAATTATGAATTTATAAAGTATGAAGTTTCAAACTATGCAAAAAAAGGTTTCAAATGCAAACATAATTTAAATTATTGGAATTCTGGAAATTGGATTGGCGTAGGACCAGGTGCGTATGGAAGATTGTGGTCATTAGGTGAAAATAAAAGTCGAATTGAATATCAAAATTTTAAAAATCCAAAGACATGGTTATTTAAAAATTTAAAGCAATCAGAGTTTGAAAGAGTTACTAAATTAAACTCTAAAATTTCTGATATTGATACACTTACAATGGGGTTAAGGTTATTTGATGGCATAAAAATTTCTATGATAAAAAATTTATCTATAATTAACTTTAAGTCTCTTAAAGAATTGGAAAATAAAAAAATAATTTCGTTTAAAGACGAGACCTTAAAAGTAAACAAGAAACATATGATAAAACTAAATAGTATTTTAGATTTTCTTATTAATCCTTAGACTTACTACATTTTTTAATTTTAGTTAATTTTCCTAAATCCTCTATTTGCATTACTTGAATAGGTTTTTTGACATAGCCTTTTCTGTCAATAATTAATCCCGTTACAGGACCTTCAATATTATCAAAATATAGAGGATTTTTTCGCAAACTTTTGATGTAGTTGATACCAATTATACCTGCATCAAAACCCGCGTTAGAAAAATAATCATTAGTACCTCTCCACACATCCTTCCAGAGGAATTTAAATTGTTCATTGTTCTTACTTAATATTAGAGGAAACCATGATTTTTCTAATGATGGTTCATTTTTAATTTCTTTACTATTAAATGTTTCAGTACCCAAAATTTTTACAAATTTTGAATCTACATTAAAAAAAGCTAATAATGGTGCTATCTCTAGTATAAATTCTTTTCTTCCTCCTAAAAGAATAGTTTCAAATTTTGTATGTGTTTCTACTGTTTCAGAATACTGTAAAAAACTTCTTAAAGTTGAGTAAAGATTTGTTTTACTATTTAAATCTTCATTAGAAAGAAAAAGTGAGCTATGAAAATTTTTCTTACTTAATGAAATTAAATCTATTGCTTCTCTAGAAATGATTTTCCCATACAAGTTGTCAGGTGCTATAATGCCAAATTTACTATATCCATGCATTATGGCACAAGAAATTACACTTTGAATCTGCTCTTCTGGAGAGAATCCTAGGGACCATACATTGTTTTCCACCATCGCTATGTCATTTGAAAACGTTAGGATAGGAATATTGTCCTTTTTTGAAAATGGCTTAATCTTTATTAATACTTCCCTCGTAAATGGACCAATAATAAATTTCGGTCTAAGTTCCTTAAATAAACTAGCAATGAGTCCCTGATCAAGAGTTTTTCCAGTATCAAAATAAATCAATTTTATTTCATTATTACCAAATTTTAATATACTTAAATCCAGTGATTTTCTTATTTTATTTCCAAAATTTGAATACTTTCCTGTTAATGGTAGAAAAACTATAATATTTTGATAATTTATTGTTTTACTTTTTTCTAAATTATACCTATCGAGGAT
>CACBMD010000059.1 GCA_902539895.1 uncultured SAR116 cluster alpha proteobacterium | reverse complement strand
AGATTCTCCAATACAGTCAAGTTTGTAAATGCTCTTCTACCTTCTGGTACAAGACCAATACCCAATTGAGCAATTTTATAACTTGGCTGATTTATAATTGAAATATTTTTAAATATTATCTCACCCTCATAACTACTTATTAAACCACAAATTGATCTGATTGTCGTTGATTTGCCCATGCCATTTCTACCAAGAAGAGCAACAACTTCACCCTGATTTATTTCTAGATTCACATCAAAGAGAGCTTGACTTAAGCCATACCATGACTTTAATCCATTTATTTCAAGAAGTTTTTCCATCAGATCTCATAGCCTAGATAGACATCTCTCACTAATTCATTTTTTCTTATTTCATCTACAGTACCTGTAGCAACTATCTTCCCATAATTTATTACTGAAACCCTATCAGCTAATGCGAAAACAGCGTCCATATCATGTTCAATTAATAAAATTGGCGAGTTTGACTTTATTTTTTTGAATAAATTAATCATCATGTTTGTACCACTTTCATCCAAACCAGCCATTGGCTCATCAAATAAAAAAACTTTTGGATTCATAGCTAAAGCTAGACCAACTTCGAGTTTTCTTCTATCACCATGGCTTAAGTCAGATGCTGAAATGTCACTTTTTTCAAATAGTTCAATTTCCTTAAGAATTTTTTTGGCATTTGAATATAAATCATTATTATTCCTCACACTTTTGAACAATTGAAATGTTTTACTTGATTTGTCTAATAGAGATAAAACTATGTTATCTATTGCGCTAAATTGAGGAATAATAGAACTAACTTGGAATGTTCTTGAAATTCCAATTTTAGCTCTTTCAACATCAGTTAAATCAGTTATGTCTTCTTGATCCAAGATAATCGAACCTATATCATGTTTTATGCTTCCAACTATTTGCTTAATTAATGTTGATTTTCCTGCTCCATTAGGTCCAATTAAAGCATGTATTTCGTCAAAATGAAGGTCTATTGTAATCTCATCGGTAACTTTAAACGCGCCATAGGATTTTGATAAGTTTTTAATATTTAGGATTTTATTTTTCATATTTTAATTTCTTTTCAAACAAACTTAAAATACCTGTGCGTACATATAGTATTTCTAAAATAAGAATTAATCCCAACCAAAACTGCCAATTTTCTGAATAACCTCCTAAAGTTTGTTCTAAAACAATAAAGAAAGCCGCACCAACAAGAGGCCCATAAAGCCTTGCAATTCCACCAAGAATGACAAATACCATTATTTCTCCAGACATTTGCCAATTAAGAACTGAAGGACTTATGAACCTGTTTAAGTCCGTATATAAAGACCCCGCTAATCCAGTAATTGTTCCTGAAATGACAAAAACTAACAACTTAACTTTGAAAGTTTCAATGCCAACAGATTTCACTCTCTCTTCATTTTGCTTAATAGCTTGAAATGCCATACCAAAAGAAGAATTTATTAGTTTAGCTGAAATAAAAATTACTATTAACAGCCAACAAAGACATATAAAGTAAAAGGTCAATGGATCCATAGTATTAACCATTGGCAACGAATTTCTCATATATATAGATAACCCATCTTCACCTCCATAGTTGGGCCAACTAATTGCGAAAAAGTATAACATTTGCGCAAATGCAAGGGTTATCATTATAAAGTAAACACCTGTAGTTCTTAATGATAATAAACCAATAATTAGAGCTAAAAACGCACTTGATAATATTACTATTGGCCAAATTACCAACATATCAGAACTACCAGAAGTGACAAAAGGCCAGCTAAACATTAATTCTGAATTCAAAGCATGAAAAGATAGTATTCCTGTTACATAACCACCTAATCCAAAAAAAGCGGCATGACCAAAAGAAATTAAGCCACAATAACCGAGTGCTAAATTTAGTCCAATACCTGCTATACCTAAAATAACTACTTTTGTAGTTAAAGTTATGTAATAAGGCTCTTCAAAAATAAATCCTAAAACCGGAATTAAAAAAAGAAAAACCAAAATCCATTTATTAAAAATTTTTTCAACAATCATTTTAAGTTTTTCCAAATAATCCCGATGGCTTTATTATAAGTATTAAAGCCATCAGTATATAAATTAGCATTGAACCAATTGAAGAACCGACTGAGGTAGCACTTGCTGGTTCCATAAAAATTTTTAAAAGCTCTGGTAAAAAAATTCTACCAATTGTGTCTGTTATCCCTACTAAAATAGATCCAATTAATGCACCTTTTATTGAACCAATTCCTCCAATTACTATTACTACAAACGCTAAAATTAAAATAGGTTCACCCATTCCAACTTCAACTGATTGAATGGCTCCTATCATTGCTCCAGCCAAACCAGCTAAGGAAGCACCCAATGCAAATACTATTGTGTAGAGTTTTGAAATATCGATACCAAGTGCTGATATCATTTGGCGATCATTTTGACCTGCTCTTATACGAACACCTAAACGTGTTTTTGTTATGAGAATATATAGTCCAGCAGCTATCAAAAGACCCATAAATATTATAAATAGTCGATATTTAGAGTAAATTATATCATCTAGAATTGGCAAAGTACCATTAAGATTTTCTGGAATATCTAAATATAAAGGAAAAGCTCCAAAACACCATCTAACACCTTCAGATAACAACAATATTAATGCAAATGTTGCTAAAACTTGATCTAAATGGTCTCTTCTATATAAACGTCTAATGATTATAATTTCAATCAATACTCCTGCTATCGCCGCACCTGACAAACTTGCTAATAATGCAAGCCAAAAAGACCCTGTAAGACTTGCT
>CACBMD010000058.1 GCA_902539895.1 uncultured SAR116 cluster alpha proteobacterium | reverse complement strand
CAGATTTGTCACTGATTTCACCCTTAGATAAATTAAAAATACCAGTAATAGGATCTCCATTATTTATAATATCTAATCCAGATTTAGTTATAGCTCAATGTAAAGCGGGCATAATTGGTTCTTTTCCTTGTTTAAATGCCAGAGAAGGTGAGGGTGAGCCTAATATGCTTGAGATATGGTTAAAAAAAATAAATGAAGAATTAGATAAACATAATCAAGAAAATCCTGACAATCCGGCAGCTCCTTATGCTGTTAATCACATTGTTCATAAATCAAATATTAGGTTAGAAAAAGATATTGATATTTGTGCAAAATGGGAAGCCCCTGTCTGGATAACTTCTTTGGGTGCAAGGCCTGAGGTAAATGAAGTAGCTCATCAAGCTAACGGTATAGTGTTGCACGATATTATAAATAATTTTTTTGCAAAAAAGGCAATTGACAAAGGTGCCGATGGATTAGTAGCTGTTGCTGCAGGTGCTGGTGGTCATGCAGGTACACTATCACCATTTGCATTAATTCAAGAAATTCGTGAATGGTTTTCTGGACCTCTTTTACTATCAGGTTCAATTGCTAATGGAGGAGCAGTGCTTGCTGCTCAGGCAATGGGAGCTGACTTAGCTTATATAGGCTCTGCATTTATTGCTACTAATGAGGCTAATGCAGATCAAAGATATAAAGAAATGATTACCGAGTCATCTGCAGATGATATCGTTTATACAAACTTGTTTACTGGAGTGCATGGAAATTATTTAAAAGGTTCTATCGTAGCTCAGGGCCTTGATCCTGACAATCTTGAAGTAAGCGATTCGAGTAAAATGAATTTTAGCTCTGGAACTTCAAAACCAAAAAGTTGGAAAGAAATTTGGGGCTCTGGTCAGGGTATTTCTGCTGTGAAAAGTATTATGCCTGCAGGTGAGTTGGTGAAGAGAATTAATAAAGAGTATATTGAGGCAAAAAGTAAACTTATTTAGAGGAAAAGATGTCAGTAATTAAACATAAAATAATAGAAGAAATAGCACTTATAGAAATTTCTAATCCACCAGTTAATGCAATAAGCGCTGCAGTCAGAGTTGGGCTATTAGAGACTATTGAAAATCTATCTTTAAATGAAAAAATTAAAGCAATTGTTATTACAGCTCCTGAAAGAACTTTCCTTGCTGGCGCTGATATAAAAGAGTTTGGCAAAAAAGTAGACGCTCCAATATTAGGAAAGATTTGTGATAAAATTGAAAGTCTTAACAAAATAGTTGTTGCATCATTACACGGAACTCCACTTGGTGGTGGATTAGAAGTTGCAATATCAGCACATTATAGAATTGCAGCTCCTAACACCAAAGTTGGATTACCAGAAGTTTTGCTTGGAATTCTCCCTGGTGCTGGTGGAACACAAAGACTTCCGAGGTTATGTGGTGTTGATATGGCTTTAGATATGATGCTCACTGGCAAGCATGTTCCAGCTAAAGAAGCCTTATCATCAGGTATAATTGACGAGATTGCTGAAAATAACAATACTATAGATAATGGTATTAAGTATGCCAAAAAGTTATTGAAAGAAGGATTTAGACCAAGACCCACTTCTCAAATACAAAATAAAATTAGTGATACAGAAGAAACGAGCGAACTTATTTTAAAATTTAAAAATACTGCATCCAAAAAATACAAAAATTTATTTTCACCTCATGCAATTATTAGATCTGTAGAAAAGGGTCTTAAATTAGATTTTGCTGAAGCTATATTAAATGAAAGAAAATTATTTGAAGAATGTATTGAAAGTCCCCAAAGACAAGGTTTAATACATTCTTTTTTTGCTGAAAGAGCTAATACAAAAATACCAGAATTAAAAGAAGGCAAACCAATAGAACTTAATAAAATTGGCATAATTGGTGGTGGTACAATGGGCACTGGAATTTCTATGGCCGCTATGAATGCAGGTTTCAATGTGATTATGATTGAACAAAATGATGAAGCCATCCAAAAAGCCAAGGCAAAAATTACTTCAACTTATGATAGAAGCGTTAAATTAAATAGAATTACAACTGAACAAAAAAATAAAACTATGGATATGTTTTCTGCGACAACAAATTTCTCAGAGCTCAAAGATAGAGATTTGGTAATAGAAGCTGTATTTGAAAACATGGACGTTAAAAAAGAAGTCTTTGTGAAATTAAATCAGATTTGTAGTCAAGACTGTATTTTAGCATCCAATACTAGTTATTTAAATATAAATGAAATTGCTTCAGTTGTAGATAATCCACGCAGGGTTATTGGTTTGCATTTCTTTTCTCCAGCTAACATTATGAAACTTTTAGAAGTTGTAGTGGCAGAAAAAACATCTAAAGATACTGTTTCTACTGCCTTTAACTTAGCAAAAAAAATGAGAAAGGTACCAGTAAGATCAGGAGTTTGTGATGGCTTTATAGGTAACAGAATTCTCTCAAAATATTTAGTTGGTACGTATCATATGGTTGAGGATGGAGCAAGCCCATTTCATGTTGATAAAGTGATAAGAGATTTTGGCTGTGCAATGGGAATTTTCCAGGTAATTGATTTAGCTGGTGGAGATATAGGTTGGGCAACAAGAAAAAGAAAAGCACCATTCAGACATAAAGATGATAGATATGTGCAAATACCTGATAGAGTATGTGAAAGAGGTTGGTTTGGTCAAAAAACTTCTAAAGGATATTATTTATATGGAGAAAATGTAGATTTTCTTACGCCTAATCCAGAAATAGAAGTAATTTGTGAACAAGAAAGAAAAAGAGCCGGAATAACTCCGAAAAAAT
>CACBMD010000057.1 GCA_902539895.1 uncultured SAR116 cluster alpha proteobacterium | reverse complement strand
AAAAGAGGTTTAACGCAAGAACAAGCTGGAGCTTTGTTGAAAGTTAGGGTTAAAATTATAAAAGATTTCGAAAACGGTGAACATATTGATTTACCAGGGCTAGCTTACAAAGTTGGATTTGTTAGATCTTACGCACGTTTATTAGATTTAGATGGCGACCTACTTGTTAAAGAATTTAAAGAAAGTTTGGAATTAAATTCATTTAAAGAAGAATATAAATTTCTTACTCCTGAATTGAATAAGAATAACTTTATTCCTATCGGGGCAGTTGTTTCAGTTTTTATTGCTATTTTGTCTTATACTGGTTGGTATTATAGTGATAGAAGCAATAAAATAAAACAGGTTTCAGATAAAAAAATAGTAGAAATGTCTTCAAAGACCTCTGAAATTGACAATAATAGTTATGTTATTATTGAAGAAAATTTTTCTAATAATTTGCTCTCTTCAAAAAGAAATGATGATGAAAAAAAAGTTCAAGAAGCGAACCTTAAGACGAATTTGAAAGACGATAAAGTTGAAAGTACAACTATAAAAAATACTGAATTATCTGCCACTGCTAACGAAAGAGACCCAAGTACAGAAATGGTTCTTAAAGCTATAGGAAACAGTTGGGTGGAAATAGAAGATGTTGATGGTAACGTTCTTATGACGAGGCTGATGAGACCAGGCGAAACATATGTTGTTCCCAACATAAATGGATTGACATTTAATACTGGAAATGCCGGTGCTCTGTCTC
This sequence comes from uncultured SAR116 cluster alpha proteobacterium, assembly GCA_902539895.1. Taxonomy (GTDB): domain Bacteria; phylum Pseudomonadota; class Alphaproteobacteria; order Puniceispirillales; family Marisalimonadaceae; genus Marisalimonas. The sequence continues at coordinate 2,395 of CACBMD010000057.1, read as the reverse complement.
TATCACAAGGAAATGTTATAGTACCCAAATTAGGTGATATTGGCGAAATTATTACTGCTCGACCATTAAATATTAAGACTTTTTCAAATAAGCAAATACTTGATTAAATTCATTCATAAATCGATTAACTTTTAAAAATTCTAAAGTTTAAGGATATAATAATGAACATTAGGCCTTATAGGCAAATAGAACGAAGAAAATCAAGAAAGATCAAAGTTGGAAATATTTTTGTTGGAGGTGACGCACCTATTACAGTTCAAACTATGACTAATACCAAAACAACTGATATTGATGCAACATTAGAGCAAATTAACTCTACTGTAGAAGCTGGTGTTGATATTATACGTATTTCCTGCCCTGACAAAGAATCTACTCTAGCTCTAAAAGAAATAATCAAATTATCACCTGTTCCTATAGTTGCTGATATACATTTTCATTACTTAAGGGCAGTTGAAGCTGCGGATGCTGGCGCTGCATGCTTAAGAATTAATCCCGGAAACATTGGTAATTCAGAGAAAATAAAAGAGGTTATCAACGCTGCAAAACAAAATAACACTTCCATTAGAATTGGTGTTAATGCAGGCTCTTTGGAAAAAAAAATTTTAGATAAGTATGGTGAGCCAACACCGGAAGCTCTTGTAGAGTCTGCTTTAAATCATGCGCGCATTTTAAAAAAATACGATTTTTATGAGTATAAAATTAGCGTAAAAGCTTCTGATGTCTTTCTGGCAGTTGCTGCTTATAATCAATTAGCTGAAATAGAAGATTGTCCTTTGCATATTGGTATAACTGAAGCAGGTAGCTTAAGATCCGGAACTGTAAAATCGTCCATAGGATTAGGAAATTTATTGTGGGCAGGTATTGGAGATACTATAAGAGTTTCATTATCTGCTCCTCCTTCGGAAGAAGTGAAAGTTGGATATGAGTTGCTAAAATCATTAGGACTTAGAAGAAGAGGTGTGTCTGTTATTTCTTGTCCCTCATGTGCAAGACAGCAATTTGATGTAATAAAAACTGTTCAAGAAGTTGAACAAAGACTTGAGCACATCTCTGAGTCAATAACTGTTTCAATAATCGGTTGCGTTGTAAATGGACCTGGAGAAGCAAAAGAAACGGATATTGGCTTGACTGGTGGTGGAAAAGGAACTCATCAAATTTATGTAAATGGTATAACAGATCATATAATTAGAAATGAAAATGTTGCTGATTACATAGTAAATTTTGTTCAAAAAGAAATTGAACAAAGAAAAAGTAACTAATTTTAGTAATTTTTAATCATATAGGCTAATTATGCAAAAATTTAGGACAGTGAGAGGCGTACATGATTTGTTACCTTACGAATTGCATAAACATAATATAGTTGTAAATACTGGATTAAAAATATCAGACAAATATAATTATTCACAAATAGAAATACCAATATTTGAATTTTCTGAAGTTTTCACAAAGCCACTTGGAAAGTCAAGTGATATCGTTACAAAGGAAAATTATATCTTCAAAGATAGAAGCGATGACGAACTTATGTTAAGACCTGAGGGAACTTCAGGGGTTGTAAGAGCGTTTTTAAATGCAGGTTTGATTCAAGATTTACCTCAGCGTTTTTCTTATTATGGACCAATGTTTAGGTATGAAAGACCTCAAAAAGGAAGGCTTAGACAATTTAAGCAACTTGGTGTTGAATGCCTTGGTTTAAGCACCCCTATGGCTGATATTGAGGTAATATCTTTAGGTCATGACTTTTTAGATAAATTAAATATTTTAGATAAAATCACCTTAAAAATTAATTCACTCGGTGACTTTGACAGTAGAAAAAACTATAGAGATTCTCTTGTAAACTATTTAAAGGATTATCAATTTAAATTGTCCAAAGATAGTCTTAGAAGGCTTTCAAATAATCCGCTTAGAATACTTGATTCTAAAAATGAGGAAGACCAAAAAATTATCCAAAATGCACCGAATATATTTGAATATCTCAATATTGATTCTAAAACAAGATTTGAAGATGTTTGCAAAGGTTTAAATCACTTAAATATAAAATATCAAATTGACAAAAATCTTGTTAGAGGGCTTGACTATTATTGTCATACAGCTTTTGAGTTTACAACTAATGAACTTGGTACACAAGGAACTGTGTTAGCTGGTGGAAGGTATGATGGTTTATCAAAAATGTTAGGTGGCCCTGATGTTCCTGGTGTTGGCTGGGCTGCGGGCATAGAAAGATTAGCATTAATGGTACAAAGTGAATTTGTTAATTTAATTGATGTAGTTCTTGTAGGTCAATGCGAAAAATTTAATTATTTATTACTTCCAATTATGAAAAAGTTAATTCAAGAAGGCATTAAATCTGAAATTATCTATACAGGTAATTTTTCAAAAAAATTTAAGAGAGCTAACA
>CACBMD010000056.1 GCA_902539895.1 uncultured SAR116 cluster alpha proteobacterium | reverse complement strand
TAGATACTTATCATGATTTTTTCCATAATCATACAATAATCCCCAGCTATAAATTCCCGACGAATGGTTGTCAGAAAAAATGATTCTAATAGCATAATTGCCAACGGGTTCAATTTGATCAATCATAATATTTTCTTTATTTCTCACAATAATCTTGGGACCTCCATGACCTTGCACATCAGCAGACGGACTTTCTACTCTTAATAATTCTGATAAAATATTAAACTTAGTGTTATCATCAAAATGAATTGACAAATATTTACCATTATCTTTTTTTTTAATTAATGTTGGAGTAGCTTGCATATAATTTACCTTTTATTAACTTTTAAATAAACATCTAAAATTAATTTAATGCTTAATTGTATTAGAAATATTTTCTTCGTTTATGTAACTATCTAATATAGTTTGTAGTAACTTTTCTCTTTTTGAAATAGAAGTTGTTTCTAACAAAAGTTGTTTTTCATTATTGGCTAAAGGACATATCATTGTTATTTGATCAACAAAATTATAATCATTAAATTTATCAATTGCATCTGTATTCGCTCTAATGTTTTTTGATTTAAAATATTTTTTCAACGTTGTCTTTAAAGTACTAAAATCTGATGACTTTGCATTTATGTTCAAATCCTTACTAAAATTGTCCCAAGCAATATTTGCTTCTTTATAATCTTTTTCATTGGTTTTTTCTGAAATTAAATTAAATCTACTTAAACCTTTAAGCGTAATTAAATATCTATTATCGTCAGTTTCTTCAAATTTAATTATTTTACCAGCACATCCAACTCTATAGAATAAATGATCATCATTACTTTCATTTAAGTTTTTTGGTTGTATCATACCAATCAATCTATTTTCATTTGAAATAGCGTAATCAATCATTTTTAAATAACGAGTTTCAAAAATGTTTAATGGTAGATAAGTATCCGGAAACATTACAACACCTGTTAATGGAAATATCGGAATGATATTTGGTAGATTTATTTTTTGTTTAAAATCGTCAACCATTAAATTTGTCCTTATCAAGAAAATAATAACGTAGCTAACTTTTTTCTGGCACTAATTGTCTCTTTTGCATCGATGCCTGCTGAGGAAAAAAATTCTAGTAACTGCTTTCTAGCTGCTTGTTCATTCCATTCTTTGTCTATTTTAATAGATTGCAATAACATTTCAAAAGAATCTTCAATTTTACCTATACCAAATAAAGCGACTGCCATTTCCAATAAATAATCTAAATTATCTGGTTCTTGATTTAGTTTTTTTTCCAAATCTTCAATACTGCCTTTAGCCATAAAAGCTTTTTCAGAAGTTTCAAGTAATGATATTGCTTCTTTAACTGGCTTAGAATTTTTAATCTCAGGAGCTAAGTTATCAATTAATTCTTTTGTTTCGTTAAACTTATCTAACCCAATCATTGATCGAATAAGATTTCCAAAACCAATATGATTTTGTGGATCTATAGCTAAAATCTTTTGAGAAATTTCAAAAGAACTATTCCAATCTCTTTTTTTTATGCATTCTTTCACACTTGAAATTAAATCTTTTACTTCTGGTCCAGGGCCGGATAAACTTGCTGATTTTTTAACAAATTCTATTATTTCACTATTTGATTTAGCTCCTTGAAATCCATCAACAACTTTACCCTCAAAAAAAGTATAAATTGTAGGAATAGATTGAATTCTTAATTGTGTAGCAATATTTTGATTTTGATCAATATCAATTTTAGCTAAAATTAACTCTAGTTCATAACCTTTAACAGCATCTTCCAATAAAGGTGTAAGGGTTTTGCAAGGTTCACACCAAGGAGCCCAAAAATCAACTATGACTGGCTTTGTCTTGGAAACTTCTACAACTTCACTCATAAATGTTTCTTCATTTACATTTATGATATTGCTTGCAGTTGAGATTAAATTATTATTTTCCATTATTTAGACTCCTGGTAATGAATTATTGATATGGTTGCCAGTAAATAATATTTCAACAATTTATTACAAAATACTACAATTGACCAAATGTTAAAGTAAATGTATCTAAGGTGTTATTAATCATTAAACCTAAAATGAAAATAATAATATAAAATGATAAGAGAATTAAACATTGCTCTAATTGGTTGTGGTAACTGGGGAAAAAATATAGCCAGAAATTTATATCAAATGGGTTCTCTGGCCTGTATATATGATAAAGATATAAAATTATCAGAAAAGCTTAACAATGAATATTCGCTACCCACTTTAGAATTAACTAAAATATTTAAAGATCAAAATATTAAAGCAGTTGTAGTTTCATCACCTGCAATAACGCATAAAGATATAGCCGTTGAAGCTCTAAAAAATGATAAAGATGTTTTCATAGAAAAACCATTCTGTTTGTCATTGCCAGATGCACAAAAACTTTCAGAATTGGCTACAAATAAAAATAGAATCTTAATGGTTGGCCATTTACTAAATTACCACAACGCATTTATAAAAATGAAAGAACTTGTTAGAAAAGGAAAAATAGGAGTTCCACAAAATATTCGAGCAAATCGTCTAGCTCTAGGGTCTATTAGATCAGAAGAATCTGTGGTTTATGATTTATCAGCTCACGATATTTCCATGATACTTTCTATTACAGAGGAATTACCTGTTGATATCGATGTTCAATCAATTCATCATCATAATAACATTGGACCAGATGCAGTCAGTGTAAAATTATCATTTTCAAAAGGTATAACTGCTCTAATTAATTCTGATTGGATGTCTCCTTACAAAGAGCATAAATTTTCTATAATTGGTTCAAAAGGCTCCCTCATTTTTAACGATACAAAAAATTGGTCGGAAAAATTGCTTTATAATCCATCTTTTGTAACAACTAAAAATACGGTTAAAACTTTACCAATTGAAAAAATTAAAATCCAAAAAAACGAACCGCTTAAAAGTGAATTAAAAGAATTTATAGACTGTATTAATTCAAGAAAAAGCCCCATAACAGACCATAAAGAAGCTGTGAAAGTTCAAACTGTTATGGATATGATAGACAAAAAAATTTAAATGAATAAAGTAAATTTATGATTCCATTTATTGATCTAAATGCTCAACAAAAATTAATTCGGGATAAAATTCTTAATCGTATTAATCAAGTTCTTGACCATGGACAATATATTTTAGGGCCAGAAGTAAAAGAACTGGAAGATAAACTTAGCTCATTTACAGGTTCTAAGCATGTT
>CACBMD010000055.1 GCA_902539895.1 uncultured SAR116 cluster alpha proteobacterium | reverse complement strand
GGATCTGGTCAAATAGTAAAAATGATAAATCAAATAATAGTTTTAAATAATTATGCAATTTTAGCGGAAGCAGCTTCCTTTGCACAAGCTTGGAATATTGATGCGAACAAAATTCCAGAAGCACTCTCTGATGGTCATGCAGGATCTAATTTATTAAATGATCTATTTCCTAGAATAGTAAATAGAGATTTTACACCTAAAGGATACGCTTCACAGATTTTAAAGGATTTACAAATGGTGTCTAAATTAGCTAATGCTAAAAACACACCAACACCTATCTCTTCTCTGACCAAACAATTATTCACAATTTTGGTAAATAGCTCAAAAGAAAATTTAGATGGCACATCTATAGTAAAATTATTTGATTTAAAAGAAATTATTTAGACATTTTCAATGAAAGATATACCTATAATCGACGCCCATCATCACTTCTGGGATTTAAGTTTAAAGAAAAACCCTTGGTTGAACCCAGATAACCAAATACCATTTAGATATGGTGATTATAAATCTATTTGTAAAAATTTTTTAACAACAGATTATTTTGAAGTTAGTAAAAATCATAACATTGTAAAAACGATCCATATGGAAACTGAATGGGATCCTAATGACCCCATTGGGGAGACTAAATGGCTTCACGAATTATTTGAAATGACTGGTTTTCCAAATGCTTTGGTTGCACAAGCATGGTTTGACAGGAACGATATTGAAAAAGTGCTAGAAAATCAGTCTAAATATGACCTTACAAGAAGTATAAGACATAAACCTAAATCAACTGATAATCCAAATACAAAGCTTGAAAATATAAAGGGATCATTAAATGATCCTGTTTTTAGAAGCGGGTATTCTTTATTAAAAAAACACAAACTACATTTTGATCTGCAAACTCCATGGTGGCACCTTAATGATGCAACTCAATTGGCAAAAGATTTCCCTGATACTATCATTATTCTTAACCACACAGGTCTTCCTTCTGATAGATCTTTTGATGGATTAAATCAATGGAGAATGAATTTAGAAGAATTTTCTGAACAGCCAAATACCGCTATCAAAATTTCTGGCATTTGTGTTCCTGACAAAAAATGGACTGTTAAACTCAACAAAGAAATTATATTGGATGTAATAAATATATTTGGATATGAAAGATGTATGTTTGCATCTAATTTTCCTGTAGATAGTTTATGTGCTACTTTTGATGAAATTTATAATGGTTTTAAAAACATAACAGCAGGGTTGCCCGAAAATGAAATTCAGTGTTTGTTTCACGATAATGCAATTAAATATTATAATCCCCTGTAAAGTTTAGAGCCCTCTGAAGTTTGGTTTCCTTTTTTCCATAAATGCTTTTCTTCCCTCCTTGTAATCTTCACTATCAAAACAAGCGGAAGCTAAATTTTCACATAAAGTCAAATCTCTTTCTGAAGGATTTTTTAAAATTTCAATACCAATTTGTTTCATTGCCTTTATGGTTAAAGGAGCATTTTTAGAGATTGTAAAAGCATAATCATCAACAAAAGTTTCTAAATTTTCTTCACTTACTAGCTTTTGAATTAATCCACAAGAAACTGCCTCTTTTGAAGATATTTTTTCAGCAGTAAACATAAAGTGTTTAGCCATCCCAGGTCCCATTATATCAAACAATCTTTTTATTGATGAAAAAGGGTAGCCAAGAGATAGTTTCGCTGCAGGCATTGCAAATTGTGACTTTTCAGAGCAAATTCTTATGTCACAACATACAGCTAAATTGAGACCTCCACCAATACAATATCCATTAATTTTGGCTATCGTTGGCTTCGGAAACGCCTCAATAAGCTCATAAACCTTTTGTGTTCGTTTGTTATAACTTAACACGGCTTCTTTTGTACTTCTTTCTTTATCAAATTTAGAAATGTCAGCTCCAGAAACAAATGATTTCCCCCCTGCACCTTCAAGAACAACAACCCTAATATTGTTATCCTTTCTAAATTGGTTTAGAAATTTTTCAAGCACATCCCACATTTCTATGGATACTGCGTTATGTTTTTCTGGATTATTAAAAATTATATATCCAACACTATCTTGAGTGCGAGACAACATTTTTTCTTCAATCATTGTCTTTCCTCTTATATTAAATTATCTCTTGATTTTTCAAATCATTTAGTTCTTGATCACTAAAACCTAGCTCGGAAAGTACATCACTATTTTGTTCACCCTTTTCAGGGGGACGCTGCTTTAAACTACTAGGAGTACGGGATAAATTAAAGGGTTGCCCTACTAATTCAGTTTCCCCAAAAGGAATTGTATCAACAGATTGTGCAATACCAAGATGCTTAACCTGAGGGTCTTCAAAAACCTTATCTATAGAATTTATTGGACCACAAGGAACGCCAACCTTTTCTAATTTTTCAACCCATTCATTCGAAGATTTGGTTACTGTCAATTCCTCAATTAAGCTATTTAAATAATCTCGGTTTTTTAATCGATTTTTTGCATCTTTAAATTCTTCCATTTCAAGCCAATCTCCTTTGTCAACCGCTTCAGCAAAGCGTCTCCAAATTGTTTCTCCAGCAACTGCTAAATTAATCGAACCATCAGAAGTTTTAAAAACGCCGGTAGGAACACTAGTCGGATGGTTGTTGCCAGCCTGCCCCGCTACATTATTATCACAAAGCCACCGCGAGGCTTGAAAATCTAACATAAAGATCTGGGCCTGTAGTAATGATGTGTTAACCCATTGACCAATACCAGATTTTTCTCTTTCTAGAAGAGCAGTCTGAATTCCCATTGCACAGAACAATCCTGCCGTTAAATCAGCTACAGGAATACCAACCCTCATTGGTCCCTTACCTGATTCTCCAGTAATACTCATTAATCCACCCATACCTTGAGCAATTTGATCAAAACCTGGTCTCTTTGCATATGGTCCATCTTGACCAAATCCAGATATACTAGCAAGAATAATTCTAGGATTTCTTTTTTTTAGGGTTTCATAATCAATACCGAGTCTTTTCTTCACATCTGGACGAAAGTTTTCAACCACGACATCAGACTTTTCTACTAATTTCATAAGAATCTCTATAGCTTCAGATTTTTTTAAATTTAGAGTAATGCTTCTTTTGTTACGGTGTAAATTTTGAAAGTCAGACGTGTGCCTTGACGCACCTAACGCGCCATCCGGTTCAACACTTTCAGGAGCTTCTACTTTTATAACGTCAGCCCCCCAGTCAGCAAGTTGTCTAACTGCTGTTGGGCCAGATCTTACTCTGGTA
>CACBMD010000054.1 GCA_902539895.1 uncultured SAR116 cluster alpha proteobacterium | reverse complement strand
ATCAGAGATGAACTGATCTGAGTTGTAACGTCCAACTATTTGAAAACCAATTGGCAGATTTGTTTTTGACAAACCACATGGAACTGATATTGCTGGGTTGCCTGACACGTTAAATGGTGATCGAGCGTGTCTCATATAGTATTTGTTAATTTGTGAGATATCTCCGATATTGAAAGGAAGATCAAAATTTATAGGTGTGATTAAAATATCAAAATTTTCCAATACTTCATGGATTTTTTGAGCAAGTTCTTTTTTTTTATTTTTTGCGTTTTTATAACTTTCATCTGAGATATATTTACCTTTATTTAATCTTTCAAATGTTAATTTATCTATTAGATCCTCTTTTAATTCTAATTGTTTATTAAATTGTTTATAACCTTCTTTAGCCATTATTGTACCATTTACTTCGTGGTAAGTTTTAAGATTATCAAGATTTACTTTTGAAACCACCGATCCATTTTGTTCAAATACCTTGATAGTTTGTTCAAATGATTCAACCACTTCTTCATTAGCTATAAAATCCTTATTATAAAAATGTTCAATAATACCTATATTTAGATTTTGGAAATTGTGATTTACTGTATTTAGGGTTTTTTTTAGTACCGAAAAAATAAGTGATATGTCTTTTCCGGTTCTTGCCATTGGGCCAACTGTATCGATAGTCTTAGCTAACGGTTGTACACCTCTCATTTCTATAGAATTATAGGTTGGTTTGAGACCTACTATTCCACACATTGAGGAAGGATTTCTTATTGAACCACCTGAATCAGTTCCCAACGCAAATGGTATAAGATATCCTCCAACTGCAGACCCAGACCCACTTGAAGATCCACCAGCTGTTTTATTAAAATCCCAAGGATTACTTGCTGGTTTATCAACACCTGAGAATGTTGGGGCACCTATAGCTAATTCATGTGTGTGCAATTTCCCAATATAAATTGCACCTTCATCTATTAATTTATTTACAACAATTGAGTTATTTTTTTTTACTTCAGACATTTCAAAAAGCTTGGATCCATTCATAGTTTTTTCTTGCTGAACGTCTATAACATCTTTTACTCCAAAAGGGATTCCTTCAAGTTTTCTCTCGGTATTATTTAGGTAATGTAGCTCCGAGAATTTGGCCTGTATCATAGCCTTTTTCTCAGCTATCGAGATAAATGCATTAAGCTTCGGATTAAGCTTTTTAATTACATCAAACGTATTTTTTAAATTTTCTACTGGTGATAGCTTTTTAGACTTATATAGATTTATCAAATCGCAGGCTGAGAAAAAAATTGTATCATGCATTTTCTTAAAATTCTTTTCCCTTAATCAAATTAATTCTTTTGATAATGAGCAGTCATTAATTTAAATAATGATTTTTTTACTAACCCCGTGGTCTAGACGATAATGAGCATCCACCATCAACTACCATTAGATGGCCTGTAACATATCTTGCCCAACTTGAAGATAAATACACAACAGCTTTTCCAATATCCCAACCATCTCCCTCCATCTTTATCAGAGAAGCGTTTTGCCTTTGAGAACGATGTTGCTTGGTCATCCCACTTGAGTAAACCATAGGTGTATAGACTGGACCTGGAAGAATACAATTTACTCTTATTCCATCTGCTCCATGATCAACTGCCATAGCTTGACTAAGTGATAAAACAGCCCCCTTAGAGGCAGAGTATGTAGTGAAGCCTCTTGGTCTAGTAGCAGAAATAGAAGATATATTTACAATTGATCCCCCATTTCCTGAATTTATCATTTTCGGAATAGCAAATTTGGACATCAGAAACATTGGTTTAAGATTAATATCCATAACATGATCCCAATTTTCTTCTGGTTCATCAACTACAGATAGCTTGCTAGCAATACCTATATTGTTATCCAATATATCTAATCTTCCCCACTTACTTATAGCAAAATCTACAACTTTTTTGCATTGTTCAGATTTTGTTAAATCTCCACTAATACTTGTTGCTTCTCCGCCTCTGTCTTTAATCATTTGAACAGTGTTTTTTGCTAATGCGTCATCCTTATCAGCAACAAGTACTTTTGCACCTGCCTCGGCTAATAATATAGAGGCTGCTCTCCCATTTCCTATGTCTTTTCCAACTGCTCCGCCTCCAGCAACAATGGCGACCTTATCTTTAAGACCAAAATCAAGGGTTTCAATCATTATTCTTACTCCAAAAATAACTGTCAATTTTATATAAATTTACACAATAATAGTATAAAAATAAAAAAATTATTTAATTAAATTTAATTTAAACTTAATGTTAATTTATGATTAAAAATAATAAAAAGATTTGTGTAGTAGGCGCAAGTGGCTTAGTCGGATCTAGTATAGTCAGATATGCTCTAGAAAAAGGCTATTTTGTAAATGGAACTCTTACAGATAAGTCAGATTCAACTAAGGTCAAGTATTTAAAAAAACTCAAAAATTCTAATAACTTAGAATTGTTTAGCGCCAAAATGGAAAACGAAAAAGATTTTATAATTCCGATGGAAAACGCAGATGCTGTTTTTATAGCATGTCTAATCCCCACATATAAGGGTAAAGACGGGACCCCAGCCAAAGAAATGGATGATAAAAGAGGCTATGAAGAAATAATTAATCCGACAGTTAATGGATGTTTAAATATAATAAAATCAGCTAAAAATAAAAGTATAAAAAATATTATCATATGTTCTTCTACATCTAGTACGAACCCTATACCACCTATAGAATTTAAAAATGAAATAGAACATTGGTCCGATGAAAAAGAACAATGTAAAGCTAAAAAATATACATCTGCTACTAAAACAGTCATGGAGAAAATGGCTATTAAATATTGTGAAGAAAATAATATTAGACTTTCAATAATTTTACCTACAGGGTTATATGGTGATCCCGTTTTACCTATGCATCTAAATCATAACCCCTTTATTTGGCTAAAAAGAGTGATTGATGGTGGTAGTCCTAGACATGAGAAAATACCAAATGACTCTGCTTCAATGATACATTTAAGGGATCTAGCAAAAATATTTTTAGCAGTATATGAAAACCCTAGTGCATCTGGTAGATATTTTGGAGTTTATAAAAGTCTTCATTGGGAAGATATTTATAATGAATGTAAAAAATTAATACCAAACATGAAAATGCCTCAAGGTCTTTCTGAAACACCTGTAAAACCAACTACGTTTGATTTCACCAGAAGAGATACACTTAACGTAAAAATAAGAGATTTTTCTACAACTTTAAAAGAAACGATTGATTGGCTAAAAACAAATTCTTTTTCAGAAGAAATAGGTAATG
>CACBMD010000053.1 GCA_902539895.1 uncultured SAR116 cluster alpha proteobacterium | reverse complement strand
TATTCTCAATCAACTCTAAATCATTTTCTAAAAGCAAAATTGGACCCTTAGGCATATTTTCTGCAAGTAATTTAAATCCTCCAAGAATTCCTAAATTTTGATTAGCTAGTATCGGCTTGTAATTGTATTTTTCTGCAATATTAATACCCTCATCTGAATATTCTGGTAAACAAACAAACTTTTTATTAGTCAAATTTGAAAGACCATGTTTTTTATACGAAAATAATGAATTTTCTAAACTATCATATCCTTTCCAACTCAAAATTCCTATTGCAAAAGATAGCTTATTCATAAATATAACTTTAAATTAATTGTCTAAAATTTTGTTCTCAAATTCTCGTAAACGTCTATAAACACTAGCTAACTCAATAATGGTTGGCCATGCCCTTAACAAATATTGCATAGATCCCTCGACTCTACCAAATGCCCTTATTATTTGTTGCATTACTCCAAGAGTTACAACTCCAGCAACTATGGCTGGAGCTAAAAAAACATATGCAGACAAAACATTAGCCTGCATGTAAGCCATTCGCCCAATATTAAAATATAAATATCTAATAAAACTAAAAAAATGTATAGACCTTACGTCTTCAAATAACTCTTCAATATTTTTAGGACGAACAGTGTTATCATCTTCGGCAATGACAAGGAGTTTTCGGTATGCAGCTTCCTTTTTTTGTAAATCATATTCTACACCAACTAGCCTTAAAATCCATCCAAGTCCAATTAAAAAAATTGTACCTCCAATAGTCCATAACAAAGCACCAGTTATTAATCCATATTCCCAATCTCCAAAAAAATATATTGGTATACCCACTGATAATCCTAATAATATTGGAATAAATTGAATTAGCACCATTATTGATTCAATTAAACTTGTGCCTAATGATTCCATTATACGCGAGAATTTAATTGTATCTTCTTGCACTCTTTGTGCTGCACCTTCAATCTTACACGCTTTGTCATACACTGAATGATACCACTCAACCATTGCAGTTCGCCATCTAAATAGATAATGTGCAGTAAAAAAAATCATTATTACATATACAGATACATAAAGACCTGCTAACGATATGAATGAAAATAAACTATCCCAATATTCTTGCATTGTGATTGAATTTGGTTTTGAAAGAGCTTTCTGAATCATATCATAAAATTCACCAAACCATTCGTTAATTTTGACGTCAATTTTAACTTGAACCCATAAAGACGATAAAATTATAAAAGAGCCAAACCATGACCATAAAAACCATTTTTTTAATTTGAAAAATCTAAACATACACAACCTTAATAATATTTGTTAATATATCAAAAACTTTCTTTATCATGGATATTAATACTTAACACTATCCCTACCCCAATTAACACTGTTAATAATGAGGTACCTCCATAACTTATCAATGGAAGAGGCGCTCCAACAACAGGTAACAGTCCACACACCATTCCAATATTTAAACTTAAGTAAAGAAATAACAAAAAACCTATTCCGAAAGTGACTATTTTTGAAAATAAAGTTTTTACTCTAAAAGAGATTTTCATAATAGAAGTAATTAAAATGCAAAATATTAATATTATAAAGATTGAACCTAAAAATCCCAGTTCTTCTGAAATTAATGTAAAAATAAAATCTGTATGTTTTTCAGGTAAGTAATTTAATCTACTTTGACTGCCTAACAAATAACCCTTTCCAAAAATTCCACCAGAACCAATGGCAATTTTTGACTGTATTATTTGGTATCCACTTCCTAGACTGTCAAGTTCAGGATTTAGAAAAACTAAAATTCTATCCTTTTGATAATCATAAAGTTTATTCCAGATAAATGGAACTGAAGAAGCCAAAATAATAAAGCACAAAATAACAAATTTCATTGAAATTCCCACAAAGAATAAAATTGCTAACCCTAATAAAATTATTGTCAAACCTGTTCCTAAATCTGGTTGAGAAATTACTAAAATTCCAGGTAAAAAAATTAGAAAAAGAGGAAGAATATAGCTTTTTAGTTTATTTAATTCAATTTTTGAAACGTGATCAAAATACCTGGCCAAAATTAAAATCAAAGCTATTTTCATAGCTTCAGAAGGTTGAAAGTTCATTCCTCCTAATGTGATCCATCTTTGAACATTTCCCGTACCAACAAACTTGACTAATATTAAGCTTAATATACCAATTAAAAATGATATAACACTCAATTTAAAAAAAATCTTATGAGGTAAAAATGCTAAAGTTAACATTAAGAAAATTCCAAAAATTAATCTAATTAAATGATTTTTGGCCCAAGGATCCCAGTTTCCACCTGCTGCAGAGTATAAAGAAGCAACCCCAACAAGTCCAAGCAAAATTGAAATTACAATGATTAAAAAATTTAACTTAGATAATTTTGAGAAAAATAAAGTTCCAAACTTTTCTTCATGAAATTTTTTTGATTTATAATTCATCTGGCTTGCAACTTTAAACTTTAAAAATATATTTAAAAATATCTCTTGCTATTGGAGCAGCTGTAGATGAACCACTTCCTCCATGTTCAACTACTACAGTGATAGCATATTTTGGCTTTGAAGCAGGTGCGTATCCAACAAATAATGCATGATCTCTCTTTTTCCAAGGCCTATCTTCATTTTTAATTAAACCCTTTTCTCTTTCAGCTTCAGATATTCTTACAACTTGAACTGTTCCCGTTTTTCCAGCCATTTCAACTTTTTTTGATCCAATTTGATAATTTCTTGCGGTTCCATTTTTTCCTTTAACTACCCTTTCCATAGATTTTTTAATAAAATCTAAATGTTGAGAATTTATGTTTAAATTTTTGAATCTATTTTTATTTTTGTTCATCATCAATGTAGGAGTTACGGAAAATTTACCGTTGGCTATTCTTGCAATCATTGTAGTTAACTGTAAAGGAGTAGTAAGTAAATAGCCTTGACCAATTGAAGCGTTTAAAGTTTCACCCATTGACCACTGTAACCCATCACGTTTAAGCTTCCATTCAATATTTGGAACTACTCCTTTAGACTTATTATTAATTTCAACATTATAATATTGACCTAAGCCAAGTCTTTTCATCATCAATGCTATTTTATCTATACCAACCTTTAGACCTAATTCATAAAAATACACATCACATGATTGTTCAATTGCTTCAATTAAATTTAATTTACCATGTCCATCTTTAGCCCAGCAATGAAATGTACTCTCTCCTAATTTTTTTGCTCCATCACAAAAAAATTTAGTGTTATAATCAATTATACCATTTTCTAAAGCCGCTAATGCAACTGCCATTTTTATTGTTGATCCTGGTGGATAAACACCAGACACGCTTC
>CACBMD010000052.1 GCA_902539895.1 uncultured SAR116 cluster alpha proteobacterium | reverse complement strand
AGCCGGTGAAATCTTATTGACATCAATGGGATCAGATGGAACAAAAAAAGGTTATAATTTAAGACTCACAAAATTAATTGCTGAAAATGTTTCTGTTCCAGTGATTGCATCGGGTGGAGCTGGAAGCCCAAAAGATATGGTTGAGGTTGTTTTAAAAGCTGGTGCATCAGCAGTTCTAGCTGCATCAATTTTTCATTATGGTATCCATACAATACATTCGGTTAAAAAACAAATGTTAGAAAATGGGATATTTGTAAGGGATTGCGAAAAAAATGAATGAACAGATAATAAAAGAATTATATACTATTTTAAAACAAAGAAAAAAATCTAATGAAGAACAATCATATACCTCTCATTTGATAAAAAATCCCGAACTTTTAGCGAAAAAAATTGGTGAAGAAGCATCAGAACTAATTATAGATTTTATTAAAAAAAATAAACAAAATGCAATTAAAGAATCAGCGGATTTAATATATCATGTTTTAGTTGTATGGGTCTCTTTGGGCATTAAGCCTGGTGAAATTTGGAATGAATTATCCTCTAGAAAGATGAAATCCGGGATCGAAGAAAAAAAAAATAGAGAGGTAAAATGAATAATTTATATAATGAAAACAATATATTTGCTAAAATATTAAGATCTGAAGTTCCTTGTAATAAAATATTAGAAAACGAACACGCTTTGGCTTTTTCTGATATAAACCCCCAAGCATCAATTCATACACTAGTGATTCCTAAAAACTCTTATATTAATTTTTACGACTTTACAAAAAATGCGTCAATGAAAGAACATGAAAGTTTTTGGAGATTGGTTAACGCAGTTATTGAACACTTTAAAGTTGAAGTAGAAGGTTTTAGAATTATTACAAATTCAGGCAATAATGGTAATCAAGATGTGCCTCATTTTCATATTCATCTTTTAGCTGGAGAAAATTTAGGAAAAATGATAAAATAAGCATTAGATTTCTAA
Organism: uncultured SAR116 cluster alpha proteobacterium; assembly: GCA_902539895.1. Classification (GTDB taxonomy): domain Bacteria; phylum Pseudomonadota; class Alphaproteobacteria; order Puniceispirillales; family Marisalimonadaceae; genus Marisalimonas. Next base: position 2,357 of record CACBMD010000052.1, on the reverse strand, counting down.
TTTACGCTCTATGAAATCCCAGAACATTTCTTCAATAGCTATTGAATCTAAATTTTTTATTTCTCTTATTCCTGTTGGAGAAGTTACGTTTATTTCAGTTATGTAATCACCAATTATGTCTATTCCAACAAAATAAAGTCCTTTTTTTATTAATGAATGTGAGATTTCGTTACATATAATCTTATCTCTCTTAGTCAATTCCGTTTTCTCAGGCTTTCCTCCAACATGCATATTTGATCTACTTTCACCCAATTTTGGAATTCTATTAATTGCTCCAACCGCTTCTCCGTTTAATAAAATTATTCTTTTATCACCGTTCCTAACATCTTTTAAATATTCTTGTATCATTAAAGGTTCTTTATTTTGGCTAAAAAACATCTCCAAGATTGAATTTAAATTTTCATCTTCAGGAAGAATATGAAAAATACCTTGTCCACCATTTCCATATAGTGGCTTTATAATTATGTCTTTGAACTTTTTTCTAAATTCTTTGATAGCATCAATATTTCGACTTATTAACGTTTTTGGCATTAAATGTGAGAAATTTGTAACAAAGATTTTTTCTGGAGAATTTCTAACTTCAAAAGGATTATTTACAATTAATGTTGAACTTGGCAGTTTTTCAAGAATATGAGTTGCACTTATATAAGCCATATTAAAGGGTGGATCTTGTCTCATCATAATCACATCATAATTTGATAGTGGTTTTATAAAAGTATCGTGATATTTAAACTCATTTAAATTATTCGATGAAGATAACTCTAATTTACAGATGTTTGCTAAAACATCGTTGTTACTGAATATTAAATCCTCAGGCTTAAAAAAACTTATGCAATGTTTTCTTCTTTGAGCCTCTAGAGCAAGAGCAAAAGTTGTGTCACCTTTGAGATCCAATGTTTCCAAGGGATCCATTAAGAATGCTATGTTCAGATTACCATTCATCTTGTATCTTTATTTAGTATAATATAATTGTAAACTTCTTTAATAAATCTTGCACTCGAAGCATGGTTTTTTACAAGATTCATTTCAAGCTCATCAGCGGCAACGCCGCTTATATAAGCTTTATCGTTGACTACATCTATTGAAAAATTAATACTATTTATTGATTTATCTGACATTATCCGGGCTCTTATTTCGCCCAATGAAGCTATGTCTCTTGCAATATTTTTTATAGAAGATATATCAGTAACTTGAATTTCGTTATTAACTTCTTTAACACCTTTTATATTCCAAGCAAACTTAGAGAATTCAATTTTATCATTTGGATTATTTAATTTTCCTGTAAACAAAACTGAGCCATTATTAACAAAAACTTTAGTATCTGCTATAAGATCTTTATTATATTTGTATATAAGATTAGATATCTTTGTTTTTATTAAGTTATCGTTTATTGATGTGCCCAACCCTTTTTCTTTAGACGCCGCTCCTAAAGAAACTATTCCAATAGTACCAACAATTGGAGCACATGACTGCAGAAAAAAAATAATAATTGATATAAATAATAAATTTCTCATGCCTTAACCTTTCTCAATAAAGAACAATAAATTAAAAAAAAAAATTGTCATCGTTAAATTTTTTTATATAAATCATTTCTAATTTTTATTGCTTCATTATACACTACTCTACGAGGTAATTTAGTTTCTATAATAACTTCATTTACAGTGTCACGAAGTGACAGTTTTTCAAGTCTGTTTTTTATAATTACATTTAACGTCTCAATATTATATTTTTTTTCAACATAACCACCTATCATTAGAATAACTTCTCCTTTTAAGGGGTTGTTATTCTTTATTCTTTCATCAACAATTTTTATGACATTATTCAAATCACCAGTAATAATTTCTTCATAGGTTTTTGTTAGTTCTCTTGCAATTGAAATTTTTCTATTTCCAAAAACTTCTTTCATAACAAGAAGTGTATGATTGATTCTCAGACAAGTATCAAACCATATTCCTGTCATGTCATATGTTTTAGTAGTTATAAATTGTTTTCTTTTGAAATTTTTTTTGGAAGAAACAAATCCACCAAAATAAAATTGATTTGTTGGAAGGCCAGACAATATTAAACCATTAATAACAGAAGAAGGACCTGGTGCATGAGTTACTTTAATATTATTTAAATGACACTCTTTGACAAGTTTATAACCAGGATCAGATATTAATGGTGTTCCTGCATCACTGACTATTCCAATGCTCATTTTTGAAAGAAGTTTGTTAATAATCTTTGGCCTCTTGTTTGAAGCATTATTGTCGTTATAAGAAACAAGGTTTTTCCGTTTAATATTAAGATGTGAAAGTAACTTTTTTGTTTTTCTGGTATCCTCACAAAGCAAAATTTCTACAGTTTCTAATAGTTTG
>CACBMD010000051.1 GCA_902539895.1 uncultured SAR116 cluster alpha proteobacterium | reverse complement strand
AATTCTTTTGTTTTGAAGTTTTTTGTATTAGAAAAATTAGAATGGCAACTGAAATAAATATTATAGAAATAAATAAATTGAAATTGCTAACATGCATTTTGTTAATTCCACATGCAAATATTATAGCTGTTGCAATTATGATCATTAACCAATGAATTGGTTTGCCAATAAATATTTTATTCATGTAGTAACTTTCATGTTGAAATTAAGTTTTCCTTGTAAATAATATATTACCATAAGAATAAATATTCCCAAAAAATTGAAGTAAATACCATCTATCCCATAAATATATTGTAAGGGTGGAACTAATAATGTGACCGAACTAAGTATTGCTAAAGTTCTTTTAAATACGTTTAGTTTACCATTAAACCAACCCTCAAGGCCTAATGTCATACTCCAATAAGCAAGAAGAACCGAAATTAAACTATATATGCTCCATATTATTGGCCCTTCCATTAATAATGATGGATTATAAACAAAAGCAAAGGGTACTATATACTTAGCTATTCCAACTTTACTTGATTCAACAGCAGTTGCCATTGGAGGAGACTTTGCAATTGCAGCACCTGCAAATGACGCAAGGGCAACAGGTGGGGTAATGGTTGAAACAACACCAAAATAAAATGCGAACATATGAGCTGCAATTGGCATTATTCCGGACTCAATCAAAGAAGGAACTATTAGTGCTGCGACAGTAATGTAAACGGCTGTAGTAGTCATACCCATACCAAGAATTATTGCTGAGACCGCGGTAAGACATAATAGAATAAATAAAACACCTCCTGACAAATCTATAACTGATTGTGTGAATTTTAATCCAAGACCAGATACAAATACTGACCCAATAATAATTCCAGCACATGCACAGGCAATAGTAACTGGAACTGTCGATTTTATTCCACTTTCAAAGGCTCCTAATAAATCAACGACTGACATCCTTGTGTTTTTTTTAATAAAACTTAGAACTATTACAGAAACAATACTCCAAAAACCAGCAGTCATAGCAGTTTTCCCATAAATTAAAAGTCCTATTAGAACAATAAGTGAAAGCAACATATGTCCTCCACCTTTAAGAACTTCAATTACATTTGGTAAAACAGATTTGTCAATTTTTTCTATACCATGTTTTTCTGCTTCAACATGAACCATAAAATAAATTGTAGTAAAATACAAAAAAGCTGGGATTATTGCTGCTAAAATTACATATGAATAAGGTGCTTCTAAAAATTCTGCCATTATAAATGCAGCAGCACCCATTATTGGAGGAGTAATCTGACCTCCCGAAGAAGCACATGCTTCAACTGCAGCAGCAAATTTTGCTCTATATCCATAATTTTTCATCAATGGAATAGTGAATGATCCAGTCGTTACAACATTCGCGACAGCAGATCCGTAGACTGTTCCAGTCATTCCTGATGCTACCACAGCAGCTTTTGCTGGTCCTCCGGTCCTATGGCCTGTGAGAGCAACTGCTAAGTCAACAAAAAATCTTCCAACACCTGATCTTATTAGAATTCCACCAAATATAATAAATAAAACAATATATGTTGAAGCAACATAAAGTGGTATTCCATATATTCCATCAGATGTCATAAATAGAGTGTCTATGTACTTTGCTAACCTTGTTGGAGGACCATAAAAAAAACCAAAGAACTTGTGTGCATATAAAGCATGTAACATAAAAAAACCTGCAACAAATACCATAGCCCAACCGACGGCTCTCCTTGTTGCATCTAAAACAATAAATATAAGTATGGAACCTACAATTATATCTCCAATATATTTGTCCCCATATCTCATCATAAAGTTTTCCACATCCCAAGTTGTCCATAACTGGACAAAAATTATCGAAAGTATAATTATTAGATCGTAACAAAAACCAAGAGATCTTAAAAAATTACCCCTTGAGTCATTTTTATATAATTCATTTTCTAATAAATTTGTTAAATCAATACATTCAAGAAATATTCTACAAAACTTATCACTTGCTGGTGCTACTGCAATTTCTCCGTCAGATGTTTTAAAAATTCCATAAGGGGCTAAAATAGGATGATTATTACCAGATTTGTTTGGTGCTTTTCCTGTAACAAAGCTTTCAGATGATAAGTATGCCATCATTGAAATTAAACCGGAAGTAAGGCTTGCCTCAACCTTTTGTCCTTTACCAGTTTTAATACGTGATTGTAGAGCGCATACAATCCCAAAAGCACAGTATAATCCTGCAACTAAATCTGATATAGGCATAGCAGCTCTCATTGGCCCACTTTCTTCTGTACCATTTAATGACATAAAACCAGATAATGCTTGTGCTATAAAATCAAAAGCAGGTCTGTCACTCATTTCTCCTTTACTGCCAAATCCATTAACAGAAGCACTTATTAATTTTGGATTAATAGATTTTAAAGTATCATAATCAAAACCCATTTTGTCAAAAACTCCAGCTTTGAAATTTTCTACAACTACATCCGAATCTGAAAGTAAAGACCTTAAAATATCCTTTTCTGACTCCACATAAAGATCAAGAATTACTGACTTTTTATTTCTATTAAACTGTGCAAAATAGGAACTATAACCATCCACCATGTCTCCTTGATTTCTTACATTGTCACCTTTGGGGGGTTCAATTTTAATTACCTCTGCACCCATATCTGCAAGCAACATGGTACAAAAGGGTCCGGATAATACCCTTGTAAGGTCAATAACTTTTATACCTGAAAGTGCTCCAATATTTTTTTTTTCACTCATTTAAGCTCCAATTGCTGTAGGAACATCTTCCATAGAATATTTTAATAACCTTGGACCTGCCCTCATAACTTGACCAGGTAATCTATGACCAACTAAAGTTTCAACTTTTTTTGCAATATTGATTAATTGTTCTAAATTTATGCCTGTCTCAATACCCATTTCATGAAGTAGATAAACTAAATCTTCTGAACAAATATTACCTGTAGCATTGGGTGCAAATGGGCATCCGCCCATTCCTCCAAAACAACTCTCATAATTTGTAATTCCTAAATTTAATCCAGTCATAACATTTGCAAGACCAATTCCTCTGGTATTATGAAAATGAAGAGTTATATCAAAATCATTAATCATATCTCTAATTGCGTTAATAGCCTCAGTAACTACTGTAGGAGTTGCCATTCCTGTAGTATCTCCAAGAGTGACGCCTTTAAAGCCCATCATTTTATATTCTTTTGAAATCTCGGCTAACCTTTTTGCTGAAACATTTCCTTCAAAAGGACAACCAAAAGCTGTAGCAATGTCACCTTGAATTGGTATATTATTTTTACCTGCAATATCTGCAATCTCTTTAAATCCAAGAAGTGAATCTTTGACGCTTCTGTTTACATTTTTTTTATTATGACTTTCAGAGGCAGATAAAAAGACAACAATTTCGTCTAATTTTGCATCAACAGCCCTCAATGCCCCTTTAGCATTAGGAACTAATGCGGCTAGAGTAGTCTCGTGGTTTCTTTTT
>CACBMD010000050.1 GCA_902539895.1 uncultured SAR116 cluster alpha proteobacterium | reverse complement strand
CTTAAGGTTTGATATATTTGAGTTAGTAAAAAAGAAGAATTTAAGTCGTCCTCACGAAATTGATAAAAGTATTTTATCTCTAATAAACACGTCAAAAATGTTGTTGAAAGAATTTGACGACCAGATAATAACTCAAGAAATATTATTGTTGTCGTTTACTATTATGAATGACCAAGCTAAAGAAATTTTATCAAAATATAATATCACTTACAACACACTTCTAGAAGAAATCAAGAAATTTAGAAAGGGTAAAAAAGCTATGAATGATAGTGCTGAGTCAGGTTTTAACGCATTAAATAGATTTGCTGTCAACTTAACAATTAAGGCTTCTAAGGGACAATTAGATCCTGTCATTGGAAGAGATGAAGAAATAAGAAGGCTAATACAGGTTTTGTCAAGAAGAACAAAAAATAATCCAGTTTTAATTGGTGAGCCTGGTGTTGGAAAGACTGCCGTTGTTGAAGGATTGGCGATTAGGGTAGCAAATAAAGATGTGCCTGAGAAATTGAAACCTAAAGAAATATTTTCTCTTGATTTAGCCAGTATTTTAGCAGGCTCTAAATTTCGAGGCGATTTTGAAGAAAGGTTAAAATCTTTATTAAATGAAGTTGAAAAGCAAAAAGATAAAATTATTCTTTTTATAGATGAGCTCCATACCCTTGTTGGAGCCGGTGGTGCAGATGGTTCACTCGATGCTTCTAATATGTTGAAACCTGCTTTGGCGAGAGGTGAGCTTCACTGTGTTGGGGCAACCACTTTGGATGAATATAGAAATTACATTGAAAAGGACAAGGCATTAGAAAGACGTTTTCAGCAAGTTTACATAGACGAACCAGATATAGAAAATTCCATATCAATGATGAGAGGTCTTAAAGAAAAATATGAGTTATTTCATGGTATAACTATTACAGATAAAGCGCTTTCATCATCTGTAACTTTATCCTCAAGATATATTAACGACAGATTTTTACCAGATAAAGCAATTGATCTTATAGACGAGGCAGCTAGTAGAAAAAGAATTGAAATTGACTCTAAGCCCGACTCACTAGACGAGATTGATAGAAGAATTATGCAATTAGAAATAGAGAAAAAAGTTCTAAAGAAGGAAAATAATAAAATTTCAGATGATAGATTGTCAAAAGTTGAAGATGAATTAAAAGAATTAAAGTCAACATCTAAAGAGCAAACTGAAAAATGGAAATTAAGCAAAAGAACTCTTGAAGAAGAGCAACAGAAGAAAATTAATTTAGAAAATGCAAGAAACCAATTGGAGATTGAGAAAAGAAATGGGAATTGGGAAAAAGCTGGCGAACTTTCATATCAGATAATTCCAAATTTAGAAAATAATATTTCTAAAATTGAAAATACAGATAGTCTCTTAAACACAATAGTTTCGGAAGAGGATGTTGCGTCCGTTGTTGCTAAATGGACAGGAATACCGGTTGAAAAAATGATGGAGTATGAACGCACAAAATTGCTAAAAATAGAAGATGAATTAAAAAAATCTATTGTGGGTCAAGATCATGTAATATCTGCCATTTCAAGAACAATTATTCGTTCAAGAGCAGGCTTAAGTGATCCATCTAGCCCTTTAGGCACTTTCATGTTTTTAGGATCTACTGGAATTGGAAAAACAGAAACTGCTAAATCTTTAGCCAAATTTTTATTTAACGAAACAGACTCTTTGATAAGAATAGATATGTCTGAATATATGGAAAAACATTCTATATCAAGACTTATTGGGGCTCCTCCTGGTTACATTGGCTATGATGAAGGAGGCATTTTAACTGAGGCGGTTAGGCGCAGACCTTACAGAGTAGTTCTTTTTGATGAAATTGAAAAAGCCCACTTAGATGTTTTAAATTTACTCTTGCAAGTAATGGATGATGGTAGGTTAACAGATAGCCATGGAAAGACTGTCGATTTTACAAACACAATTATAATAATTACTAGTAATATCGGGGCACAACTTTTCAAGTCAAATATGGATTTTGGTTTGAAAAGTGAAAAAAACAATTTTATAAAAAAAGAAATTATGAGTTCAGTTAAATCAATACTAAGCCCTGAATTTATTAATAGATTAGACGAAATTTTATTTTTCTCAAAATTAGGCAAATCTCATATTGGTAAAATTGTTGAAATACAATTAAATCACCTAAGAAAAAGACTCTTTAATAATAACATTTATATTAAATGGACCCCAAAAGTTAACGATCTATTAGCTTTGTCTGGCTACGACCCAGAATATGGAGCTAGGCCAATTAAAAGAGAAATTAGGAATGTTATTGAGGATAAAATAAGTGAGTTAATAATAACTAATGAAGTAAAAGATGGTAAACAACTATTTGTAGATGTAGTTGATAATAAAATTAATATAAGTGTAGAATAATTAATTAAAAATTAATTTTTTTGATATATTATGATTATTTATTGCTATTTTATTATTTCGATTTGACTTTTCAAGAGCAACTTTTAGGTTAAGTATCTTTTCAATGTGGTTCTTATAATTATTAATATCTGCTTTTGAAATATTTTTTCCTGCAGGTAATTTTATTCTCATTGGATTTACTTGAATGTTATTTTTAATAACCTCATAATGCAAATGTGGTCCAGTTGATCTTCCAGTAGTTCCAACATACCCAATTATTTTTCCTTGTAAAACTCTTTTCCCAATCCTTACATTTTTATGAAATCCTAATAAGTGTGCATAGGCAGTTTTATAAGTACCTGTATGCCTAATTCTAATATATTTACCATAGGACCCGTTCCATCCAGCTTTTTCTATAACTCCGTCACCAGCAGCAAATACTGGTGTTCCAGATGGTGCTGCAAAATCAAGTCCTCTATGCATTTTTGTATATCCTAGTATGGGATGTTTTCTGCTTCCATATCTACTTGATAATCTAGCACCATTTATTGGTGTCTTCATTATTGTTCTTTTTGAAGACTTTCCATTTTCATCATAGTATTGCGGTAAGCCGAATTTATCTTTGTATATGAAAAAATTTAACTTATTTCCTGACAAATTTATAGACACATACTTTATTGGCTTTGTTTCAGTAACTAAATTACTTAAAGCATCAATCTTTTTTGTAAACAAAACCTCAAAACTATCTCCTGAACGGATTTCTCTTTGAAAATCGATTGAGAATCCAAGCAAACTAATCATTTCTAACAAAGTATTTTCAGGCATTCCTGATCTAAGAGCTGAAATATATAAATTGCTCTTAATTACACCTTTAACTAGTGTTTCTTCCATTCTTACAGGTCTTAAAAATACTTGTGAATTATATTTATCATTTATATCTTGCCACACAAAAATATCTTTAGTTTTGGTGTATTTTAATTTTAGAGCTCCTCCTGTAATAATTGATGGTTTCGAGTAATATATTATCATTCCAACAGGTAGAGAGCTTAGAATTTGTTGGCCATTATTGAGTCCACTAATCGTATTTATGATTTTACTAATATGATAATTTTCAAAATTAATCCTTTTTAACGCTCTACTTAAATTCTCATTTTTTTTCAGTCTTGTTTTTTTTATATTGGCGACTGATTTTGCGCCGATTTTTTGTACTAAATTAAAAATTGTGTCTGCTGATTCTTCAAGATTAGA
>CACBMD010000049.1 GCA_902539895.1 uncultured SAR116 cluster alpha proteobacterium | reverse complement strand
TCTTATTCAAAAGACTTAATTAACAACGCTGGTGCAAAAGGAACACGTTTTGGTTCAATTGGTACAGGTGACCATGCAGGAAGTTTAATTTTTATTCAATTTTATGACGACTTGACTGGCTATCAAAAAGCACTGGAAATTCAATCAAAGTCTTCTGTATTTAAAGAAATTATGGACAGTGGAAAGGCAAATATATATTTAAGAAATATTGCAACCTCTTTACCAACAAAATTTGAACAAAGCTCCGAACATCCAAAGTATATTGTTATTACGAGAGCAGAGGCCGCAATGTCAGACAAAGATAAATTTCTAAATTGTATAAACGATACTGCTTCTTGTTTTAAAAATAACGGTGCATTAACATTAAGATTTGGTAATCTACTTACTGGCTCTAATGTTGGTAATTACTTGCTTGGAGTAGGATATCCGTCCATGGAAGCAATAGAAAAAACATATGATGAGCTATTAGCTCACAGCTCATACAAAGAACTTATGACCTTTGCAAAAGTTAACATGAGGAACATTATTAAAATCCTTTAAATACACTTTAAACAAGTTAGAGGCTTCTAAATAAGGCTCTAACTTAATAATACTTAATATAAATGATTATTTATAACATAGTTTGAGTTTCTTAGGTTTAATCAAATAAGTGTAATAATCAAAACAAATTTATTAAAGGAGTTATAATGCCATTAATCAGAATAGATGTTCCTGAGGGGATTTCCTCAAATATTAAAAAACAAATACACAGTAAAGTAAGAGAAGTTGTATTAAAAACACTAGCTCCTAAAGAAGTTAAATATGATTATGTCTCTATTAGAGAAGCATTTGGTTATATAGGTGATGGTCTTCCAGTCATAGATGTTGATTTGAGACCAGGGCGAGATACGAGAAGAAAAAAAGCGCTTGTTGATGGTATATCTGAAGTTCTAAAAGAAACGTTAAATGTTTCTAGGGAAGATGTGTATTGTTTGTTTAGAGAGATACCGGCACATAACCATTATACTGGAGGAGAGCCTTTGCCTGAATGGGTACCATCTGATGAGTAAGAATTATGAAAAAGAAGTTCTAAAAGCTTATAATAATTATTTAGCATATTTTTTAGAAAACGATATGGAAGGTATTAATTCACTAGTCCAGTTTCCTATTACGTATATAGCTGATGGAGAAAGTAAATCACTTGATGCATTCCCAATCAAACCAAAAGAAATGATGGAGAGCAAACAATGGGACACTACCATTGACACAAATACTTACACACATGGTGTGAATTCTATAAAAGGTCATGTGATTAGTAGTGGTACAAGGATAAGAAAAGATAAATCAGTAATAGAAAAATATACTGCATTTTATGCTTTTACAAAAACACGTGATGGATGGAAAATGTATGCTATTTCAAGTGTTATTCAAGACTAATTTAAAATACTATTCAACTGCATAACTTAACCATTCAATCAGATGGTGTATTTACAATTATTAGACCTTAAAATAATCTAAAGTTAATTAGTTTAACTTTTTAAATAGGAAATTTTATGACGTCATCGAAATTAATAAATTATACTACAAGAGAATTTATGTCAGACCATGAACTTGAACAATATATTACTAAACAAAATGAAATTTTTACACCTAAGGTTGTAGAAGAATTTACTAAGGCTGGAATGTTAAGAAGAGTTTTAACTAAACTCTGGAATAAAGAAGGTGTTCATAGAGTTGGAATATTATTTGAGTATAGAGATGAAAAAGCGTTTGCTGCATGCCAAAGTTTGTTAGAAAAACATTATATTCCCATGGTTAAAACATTTATAACTAAAGTAGTAGGAAGTCGAGGTATAGTAGTACACGAATTTAGTTCTGGAGAATTTAGATAATAAATTTATAGTTAGGGATATTAATGATGATAATTGCAATTGTTACTTTTGAAATAGATAAAGAATTAAATGATACGGTTTTAAAAGAAAAATTTTTAGAAACATCTCCCATATACAAGGACACCCCAGGTTTAATTAGAAAAAATTATATATGTGATACTTCAAAAAATTTAGCAGGTGGTGTTTATTGCTTTAATAATATTGAGAATGCAAAAAGTTGGTTTGATGAAGATAGAGTTAAATGGATTACGGAGAGGTTCTCAGCACCTGATATAAAATTTTATGAAAGTCCAGTTATAGTTGATAATAATACTGATGAAATAATTTCATAAATTATTCTGATCTATGAGAAGACTAAATTCTAAAAATTTCATTTTATTTGCTATTATTTATTTAATTGAATCAATCATAACTAATATGCAAACATAAAAGAAGGCAAACACAAATACTGGTGCGGCATTTGATATTTGTTTATTACTTTTTGGTTCTGACTTTTTCCAGTCAGCTGGCATAACATCTCTGTCCCATGCCTCACGCCTTGTATCTTTTTTACGTTGATCAACGTGTATATTTCTTGGGTCTACTTTATAATCTTCTTTCATTTCTAAAATCTTATTGCATTGTCGAATTCTAGGATAACATATAATAAAATAGATTAATTATTTTTTTCTAACTTATTTGATAAATCCTCATCTTCAGATTGATAAATATAAGTATTTAATGGTTTAAATCTTATAACTAAACAAGCCAATGCAATTATAAGTATTGCTCCAGCTTCATAAAGAAGTATGATTGGGTCCATACCTTTGCCTTGAAGTATTATTAATCTTGCTATTGCAGTCATAGCAATAAACAATGGCAATGTAATAGGTATTTTATTACTTACATAAAATATACCTATCATTCCAAGAACTTCAGTATATATAAATAATAACAATAAGTCAGCTAATTGCACTTTACCATTATTATATATAGAGTAAATTTCCTGCAAAACTGCAATTACAGTTAAAATAGCTATAATTCCTAATAAAACCTTTTCTATTGTTTTTATAATAAGAGCAGGCTTAATTTTATTGTCTTTCATTATTAGTACCCTGATTATATATAGTGCATAATAAATATTTAATTAATTTCACTAGCTATTTTAGAGATTGTTCCTTTGCTAAATAAATTTCCGTATTTATAGTTTTCATCTACAGAAAATATAGTCAATATTGTGTTTTTAGAAGTATTAATAACATTAAAAAAACCACCATGACCTGTCATAGTTAATGTTGGTACTCCATTTACATTGTATACCCAAAATTGGTATCCATATTTAACACCTTCTCTTTTTGTTTCAACTGCGTTTGTAATACCTTCTTTGTAAAATTTTCCTAAACAAGTGTCATTTATCATCTCATCATGAATAAACTGACCAAAGTTAGACCAATCTACAGCAGTCATAGTTAGCCTTGCCTGAGAAACTGTTATACCTTTTTTGTCTGACACCCAATGCATAAAATTATTTGTGCTAAATTTTTTAAAAGCATTTTCGTAAAATATTTCACTTGCTGGTTTTTTTGTTAATTCAGTAATCATAATAGAAAGAGCAAATGGGTCTGATGAAAAATAAAAATGTTTTGAACCTTGTTCTCTGTCATTACCCTTTAAAATTGAAATAGCCTTAAGCATACTTGCTTTTCCTTCATATTTTCTCATGCCCATTGCCATTTGGTTCATCTTTCTTCTCAGCTTATAATCATTTTGTATTGGCGCCACTCCACTATTCATCTGTAGTGTGTTTCTTATAGTTATTTTAGAGTATGGAGTTTGCTTGAGTAAAGGGGAATATTTACCTAATTCATCATCTAATGACTCAATTTTACCGTTGCAAACAAGACTACCTATTGCCGTAGACAATGCTGTTTTTGCCATAGACATACCGTGCAATATTGTATTACTGTCAATATTTCTTTTTTTATTAAATCTTGTATACACTAAATCATTATTTTTTCTGATTAATGCAGCTAAATTGAATTTATCTTTAAAAATTTTATCAAAATTTTCTTTTTTGAAATTGATACTATCAAGATTTTGTTTTTCACCATAACTATGAATATTTATTTTAAAAGGACCAAACTTTTTCGTTTCATGGACATCAAAATAAGGAACGATTTGACGTTTCCACATTTTTTTTGGACCATGGTCGGCTAATGAAACAAAACTGTATGAAATAATTATTACAGCTGAAATTAAGAATTTATACATGTATTACCTATTTATTTT
>CACBMD010000048.1 GCA_902539895.1 uncultured SAR116 cluster alpha proteobacterium | reverse complement strand
GTAATTGAGAGAGTAAGCCATAGAATAGGAGTAATGTATCTGGGTGAAATAGTTGAAATTGGACTTAGAAGCCAAATTTTTGAAAATCCTCAACACCCTTACACAAAAAAATTGATGGCAGCAGTTCCAATTGCAGATCCAACTAAGAGAAAAAAGAAGTTAAACTTGATGAATGATGAAATTCCTAGTTTGTTAAAACCAATAGGCTATGAACCTGAATATGTTCAAATGATTAAACTTGGAGAGGATCACTACGTTAAACCATTTGATGGAATGAAGCTCCAAAATTAAAAGATATGAATGACCCTAAATTAGATTATAAAAATGAATTTCCTGTTGAATTAGTTAATCCTGACATTTCTCCTTACAAAAATTCTAACACAGGTATTGACTATGTTATTACATTAGATAGTGGTTTAAGTGGTCCACACGTTTTTATATCATCAATTGTACATGGTAATGAACCTTGTGGCGCACTTGCTATAGATTGGTTTCTTAAAAATGACTATAGACCATTAAGTGGAAAATTAACTCTAGGTTTTATGAATATTGAGGCTTATTTAGCATTTGATCCTCTTAATCCAAATAGAACAAGATGGGTTGAAGAGGATTTTAATAGATTGTGGGCAGAAGGTGTCTTAGAAGATCCCAAAAGAAAAAGAACTAGTGAATTTTTAAGAGCTAATGAAGTTAAAAATATCGTGTCTCAAGTCGATTATTTGTTGGATATACATTCAATGCAAAAACCTTGCGTACCTCTTATGATGGCTGGAATGTTAAATAAAGGTATTGATTTCGCTCGCGATGTAGGCATGCAAATGCCAATAATATCTGATACCGGACATAATGAAGGAATGAGAATGAGAGACTATTTAGGCTTTTCCAATAAAGAAAGTCAAAAAAATGCACTTTTAGTTGAATGTGGGCAACATTGGGCCAAGTCGTCTGAAATTGTTGCAATTGAGACTATGATAAGATTTTTAAGAACTACTTCAATAGTGGATGAAAATTTTGCAGATGATTTTATTTATAAAAATAAGATATCAAACTTTCAAAATGATGTTTATAAAGTTGGAAAAATTATAACTATCAAAAGTGAAAATTTTAAATTTGATCAAGATTGGCAAGGTTTTGAAACCTTAAAAAAGGGGGTATTGATTGGGAAAGATGATAATGAAAAAGTATATGCTCCCTTCGAAGAAACTATTTTAATTATGCCTTCCAAAAGATTGTTTCCAGGTAAAACAGCAGTAAGACTTGCGTATAAATTAAGTGACTATTATTAGAAATTTTAGTGAAGCCTTGGGTTAAACATATCCCGGAGATGATCTCCGACTAAATTTATAGAAGCGACAGTTATAAGTAATGCAACGCCAGGAAATATGCTAATCCAAAAGTCGCCACTATACATATATTCAAAACCATTTCCTATTAGAAGACCCAAAGAAGGTTCTGTTATTGGAAGACCTAAACCCAAAAAACTTAGTGTGGCTTCTAAAGAAATTGCGTGTGCAGTTTGCAAAGTACCAACAACAATTAACGGAGCCATACAGTTAGGCAATATATGTTTAAACATTATTCGTGTGTTTCCGAATGCTAAACATCTAGCAGCATCAACATATTCTTTATTTATTTCAACTAGAGCACTTGATCGTGCTGTTCTAGCGTAATAAGCCCACTGTACTAAAATTAGAGCAATGATAGTTTTTTCAACACCTTTTCCAAAAGCAGCTAAGATAATTAAAGCAACTAAAATAGATGGAAAGCTAAGCTGAATGTCCACAATTCTCATAATTAATGATTCGTATCTACCACCAAAAAAAGCTGCAGAAATTCCAAAAAATGAACCTATTATCAGAGCAAAAATACCTGATAGAACTCCAACTCCTAAACTTACCCTCAATCCATAGAATATAGCTGAAACCATGTCCCTGCCTGCGCCATCAGTACCAAGTAAAAAATAATTACCAGAAAAATCTTCTGAAAATGGTGGTAATCTACTATTCATAATACTAACAGTATTGAGATCGTAAGGATCAGTCGGAGATACTAAAGGTGCAAATATTGCTACGAATAGAATAAGTAAAAAAATAAAAAAAGCGACAAGAGCAACCTTGTTTGAAGAAAAATCTTTACAGAATTCTAGAAATTTTCTTAATTTTGGGTTCATTGATGATCCCCTTTAATTCTTACTCGTGGATCTAAGAACGTATAAATTATATCGACAATTAAGTTTAAAAATACGAAAAATGTTACAATGATCATTAAGTATGCAACAATAACTGGGCGATCAAGATTGTAAATAGAATCAATTATTAACTTTCCCATCCCTGGCCATGCGAACACAGTTTCAGTAACTGTTGAGAAAGCGATTAAGGAACCAAATTCAAGACCAACAACAGTGACAATTGGAATTAAAATATTTTTTAAAACATGTATTAAAACAACTCTTTTTTCTGAAATCCCTTTAGATCTTGCAAATGTAATATAATCTTGAAGAATTATTTCTCTTGTTCCGGCTCGTGTTAAACGTATGACAGAAGAAATTTTAAATAACGCCAAATTTAGTGCAGGTAAAAAAACATGGGATAGTCCATTTAGAGTAAACAAAGAACTATTTATGCCCATAAAGGTTCCAATCTCACCTCTACCAGTTGATGGTAACCATCCAAGTTGAACAGCAAATATCATGATAAATATAATACCAACCCAAAATGTTGGCATAGAAAAGCCTAAGATAGAACCTGCCATAATAACCTTACTTGCTTTGCTGTTAGGGTTATATCCTGCGTATATACCTAACGGTATTGCTATAATTAAAGATATAAATAATGAGAACAAGGCCAGTTCTAATGTGGCTGGCATTCTTTGGATTATTAACTTTAGGGCAGGTTCTCCAAAAATAAATGAGCTTCCTAAATCCCCTTTAAAAGCGTTTACTAAAAAATACCAATACTGTTCTGTTACAGGTCTATCTAGTCCAAGTTCGCGGATAACTCTTTCTACTTCGGCTTGATCAGCTTCAGGATTAATTAGCATTTCTACAGGATCACCTACTAGATTTACACCGCCAAAAACCAACAGAGACATAATAAATAAAACAAGTATACTTTGAACGAATCTTGTACAAATAAATGCTGTCATTTAAGAATTCTTTAATAAAAAGAACCAGAGCAAACTTGCTCTGGTTCTTAGGTTATAACTTATTTACAATTTAAATATGTTGCTATTGTTCTTTCATCAGTTCTTGGAGTATAGCTACAAGAAGATTTTGCAGCCCAAGTATTCATTTGATAATGAATTGGAATAACACCATAGTTTTTACCAACTGCCACCTCGGTAGCTTCAGCTAAAAGTTTACCTCTGGCGTCTGAGTCAACTGTTCCAAGTGCCTTTTGAATTAGCTTATCAACAACTGGATCAGAATGTCTTCCTCTATTCGCTCTACCCATACCAATAGATTTGTCATAAGTATGTAATAAAGCTCTTAATGGAGATGATGCTTCTCCAGAACCAGCACCCCAACCAAGGACCATAAAACTAAATTCAGGGCTCTTATTTGGACCACCTCTTGATGCTCTTTTGAAGTAAACAGCTTTTGGCATTGTTTCAACTTTTGCTTTAATACCTATCCTTGAGAACATCTGTGCAAGTGCCTCAGCAATTTTTGCATCATTGATGTATCTATCATTTGGACCATGGATAGTCATTTCAAAACCGTTTCCATAACCAGCATCTGCTAATAACTTTTTTGCAGCTTCTGGATCATATGGATCTGGTTTCATTTTATCTGAGACACCATGGAAACCTGCTGGTAATAATTGGCCTGCTTTTACAGCAATACCTTCCATCACTTTTGAAACCATTGCATCACGATTAATTGCTAAAGAAAGAGCTTTTCTGACCCTGACATCCATTAGAGGGTTTTTAATTTTACCACCACCTATTGCTGTAATATGAGGTGAATCTTCTCTAAATTGGTCCATATGAAGATAAATCACTCTATTAGAAGATCCGCTATTTAACTTAATAGTTGGATTTTTTTTCATTTTTGCAACATTTAAAGGAGGTACATTATCTATAAAATCTACATCCTTAGCTAATAGTGCTGCAATTCTTGCGGGACCAGATTTAATTGGCTTAAATAAAATATTTTTGTATTTAGGCGCTCCAGTACCTGCACCATGATAATTTTCGTTAGCTTTTAATACTATTTTATCTCCTGGCACCCACTCTACAAACTTATAAGGACCAGTACCAATTGCTGCTTTACCACTATTATAGTCAGCTGTGGTTGCGCCTTGTCCATTTTTCTTTGATATAATTTTAACTGTCATGATATCATTTGGCATCAAAGGATAGGGTTTCTTAGTTTTTATGTGAAT
>CACBMD010000047.1 GCA_902539895.1 uncultured SAR116 cluster alpha proteobacterium | reverse complement strand
CAAAGGCATAATCTAAACAGAATTACATAACATATTAACTAATTAATTGGTTTTATTGCAATTAAGGGTTTACCTCAAAAGCATATCGTTATAGGTTGTGATTCTAAATATTTGGAGGAAATTTAATGAAATTAAATAAACTATCATTGTTAGGTGCAGCTGGCGCTGTTGCTCTAACTTTTGCAGCTGGAACCAATTTAGCTTTAGCTGATGGTCATGCTGTAAAACCTATTAAGATGCGTTGGGCTTCTGACCATTCTGGTCCGCCACATCCTGCAGCTATTGCAGAAATGTTTTTTGCAGAGCAGGTTGAGAAGAAAATTCCTGGAAGTAAAGTTCAGATTTATTGGGCTAAGTCACTTTATAATGTTCCAAAAGGAACTCAAGCTCTTACAAAAGGTAATCTTGAGATGATGACTGGTCAATTTGGTAAAACTTCAAGTGTTGAGCCATATGCTAATACTATTGTTGGTGCTGGAAAATTAACATCACCTGGCGCTATCAATGGCCTTGATGGAACAAAAACCTTTGCTCAATTAAAGAAAGTTTTTAATGACAAGCATGGGATAACTATTTTTGGTTCTGGACATCTAAGTATGTACATGGGTGCTGGTGCTGTTAAAAGTAGAATGTTAGTTCCTGCTGATTTTGCCGGTAAGAAGGTTAGAAGTATGGGACCAGCTGAAAATGCATTGTTAGGAGCTTTAGGTGCAAATCCTACGACAATGGCTTTTGGTGATGTTCCACCTGCTCTTCAAACAGGTGTTATTGATGGACTGCTAACAAGTTTAGGTGGATTTAATGCTACCAAAGAACAAGCTCCATATTTCACAGTTGCTGGAATTAATGGTATTGTTGGTGATTACTACTGGATTGGTGCATCAAATAAATGGTGGGCAACACTTGATAAAAAACAACAAGCAGCTCTAACTGATATTATTATGAATGATTTTATTCCTTATCAAAAGGCTATTAACTTTTGTAATGATAAAAGATTAGTTGATAAGTTTAAAGTAACTGATAAAAGTGCGCCTGGAATTTATGTGATGAGCCCTAAAGAAGCTGGAGTTCTTCAAGCAAAAGAAGGTGGTGCAACTAATAACTGGATTAAGTCTAAGGTTGATGCAACTGGAGACAAAATGGTTGACCAGTTCACTGCTGAAGCAAAAGCTTTAGTTGCAGCTAATCCAATGGGATCAAGTGCTTTAGAAAAGACTGATTGTACAGCGTTTGCTTCCGACTTTGCTAAATTTGCAAAAGGAACAGCTTTATACAAGAAAAAGTCAAGAAAATAAATCAATCAAAAAAAGGCCTGACTTGTGTCAGGCCTTTTTTTATTTAGTTGATTATCATGGATAATTTTTACAAAATCTCGAACAAAATTCAATCTTCCATCACTGCTATATTAGGTAGGTGTTCTGCATTCCTAATGATAGCCGTCACACTCTTTGCTTTAGCTGAAATTATTAGAAGATATATTTTTGGTGTTGTTTTTGAATGGGGTCAAGATGCTGTTATTTACATGATGGTTTCTTCAGTTGCCTTTTACATTTGCGTTACACAGATCAATAGGAATCATCTTGTAATGAGTGCTGTGTTACAACTTTTAAATACAAAAGGTTTTCACAGAACAGTAGGTTTTTGTAAAATTTTTGTTTCTCTCTTTGTTTCTGTATTCACTGGTTCTTTAACATATACTGCGTATTCAACTGTTGAATATTCAATACAAATTGGTGAAAGAACAGAGAGTTTATTTTTCTTTATGTGGCCATTTTATTTTATATTGGCTCTGGGTATGGGATTAATGTCTTTAGTAGCCTTTCTTCAATTTATTGAAGATATACATAGTTATATAAAGGGTGATCATTTTACTGCAGAAGTTGAAGCTGCTACTGATGTTTAATTCTAATAATACAGGAAATGTATAATGTGGGCTTTAGGAGGATCTTTATTTAGTCTATTATTTGCTGGTGCTCCAATAGGTATAGCTCTTGCTGGTGCTACAGGTCTTCTTGTACTGTTTGACGATTTTTTAACATATAGCACCTTGTTTGAAGCTTTTTTTAGTTTTCTTACTAAATATACATTAGTAGCTATTCCATTTTTTATTTTTGCTGGTTTTTTAATGGAAAAAACTGGTTTAGTTGCAAGTCTTTTTAAATTTGCTGACTCAATAGTAGGATGGGTTCCAGGTGGCTTTGCTTATGCAACATTGCTTGCAGCTGTCTTATTTGGAGCAATTTCTGGTTCATCCACAGCAATGGCTGCTGCAATGAGTGTTATAGCTTATCCCGAATTAATTAAAAGAGGTTATCCAAAATGGATGGCAGCAGGAGTTATTGCCTCTGCAGGTGGAATAGCACTTCTTATTCCGCCAAGTATAACTTTGATTCTGTTTGGTGTCATAACAGAAATGTCGATAGTTGATTTGTTTTTCGCAGGTATAATTCCTGGATTGATGTTGGCTATGAGTGATGCAGTTATAATTGTTAGTGTATCTCTTTTTATTAAATTACCTCGAGGAAAATTTGATTTATGTGAAGTTTGGAGGTGTTTTAAAGAAGCTCTACCTGCTTTGTTAATGCCTGTAATTATATTAGGTGGCTTATATGGAGGTTTATTCACTCCTACTGAAGCAGGTGCTGCCGCTGCTAGTTATGCCCTTTTTTATGGATTAATATTTAAAAGAAAAACATTTGCAAAAGAATTAATGCCAACAACTCTAAGAACTATGAACCTAACTGCAGTTGTGTTTTTTCTATTGGGTTGTGTTGGAATCTTCCAATTTTATCTTGCAAATATGGGTTGGCCTCAAATGATTGCTGAATGGGCTGGTGAATTGGGTCTTAGTAAAACAGGATTTTTATTTGCACTTATGGGATCGTTATTGTTTTTATCGATGTTTCTAACAGGTGTAGCAATTTTAGTCTTAACAGTACCAATATATTTCCCTGTTGCATTGGCTCTTGGTGTAGATCCTATTCATTTAGGAATTTTAACAGCATTATGCATAGAAATAGGAAGTGTTATCCCACCCGTTGGTTTAAATTTGTTTGCTGTTAGTGGAGTAACTGGCTTACCAGTTACAACCGTTATAAAAGGATCATTTCCTTTCTGTATTTCTGACACAGTTGTATTAATCATAGTGCTTCTATTTCCAGCTTTAGCACTTACACTTCCAGAACTATTAGTTGAATCTCACTTTAATTAAAGTTCTAAGAAGGCTTTTGCATAATTTAAAAGTTGATCGTCTTCTCCAAACCTGGCAACAAGTTGGCATCCAATTGGTAATTCTTGTTTACCCTTAAATAGGGGTAGGGTAATACATGGATTTCCGTTTAGAGACCAAGTTGTATTAAATATCGGTGATCCTGTATATTCTAATCCTTTTAATGCTTCGCCAGGTGCACTTGGAGTAATTATTAAATCAGTCTTGTCAAATACAGCGTCTATTTGATTTTTTAAAATTGACAAGTCTTTTAAAGCTAACTGGTAATTTTTATTACTCACTTGATATCCATCATTAAGCCTGCCGTTCCTTAATTGGTCACTTAATTGGTCATAATAATTGAATCTTTCGTGAGATATTGATCTTTTAAATTCATATCCACTTATATCTAAATGAAGTGCATCAGATTTTGAAATAAGGTTATCAATTTCTAAATCAACTACATTTAATTTATCTGAACGGAGTAAATTAAGAAAATGCTCAAAAGCTTCCTTTGTAGAATCATCAGTTTTATCCCAGTGTGGTGTTCTAACAAATCCAATTTTAATTTTGCTTAAATCTACTTTTTGTATTGATACTAAATCTTCTTCGAGAAGGATTGATCGAAAAAGTGCAATATCTTCTACTGACCTAGACATCAATCCTAAAGTATCGATTGACGGAGAATTTGGTAGAATGCCTGATTTGTCAAAATCACCATAAGATGGTTTATACCCTATAACTCCACAGTAAGCAGCAGGTCTTATTACCGACCCAGTAGTTTGTGTACCAAAACAAACAGGTGCCATCATAGATGCTACAGCTGCAGCCGATCCAGAACTTGAGCCTCCAGGTGTGAAATCTTTATTATGTGGGTTTGTTGTTAATCCTGGAGCTCTATGTCCTAGTTCAGTAGATACAGTTTTGCCAATAAAAATACATCCTGATTGTTTTGCAACGGATACCGAAGCAGCGTCTCTCATAGGAACATTATTTTGATAAAAATTTGTTCCAAATCCAGTAGGTGTATTACTTGCATCAATTAAATCTGTCAACTGGTTAACTCTTTCATTTGATAAATATGGTTCTGTTAAACCTTTAAACTTTGATATAAATTCTTCATCTTTCATAAAGTTTTCTGGTTCTCCTTTTGGAATCTTTACAAACTTTTCATAAGTCTTTCCTTTTACCACCATTTTTACCTTTGCACTCATAAATTCTGGACAACACTTCTCAGCATCTTTATCAGGATTTACTTTTATTTTGCTACACAGCTCTAATGTATCACTGTTATTTAAGTGATCTTTATAATCATCCCACTTTAATCCACCACTTTTAGCAGCTACAGCAGCACAAAAAGGCATTGAAAATTGTCCATCAACAATACTTTTTGGATTTTGTTTATCCTCTAAAGG
>CACBMD010000046.1 GCA_902539895.1 uncultured SAR116 cluster alpha proteobacterium | reverse complement strand
TTCATCGGTTGATAATCTTCAAAGAGCACTAGAGGCAGTTCCCGATGATAAATCTCAACTCACGGAGCCAATAAAAAACTTAGTCATTGGTTTAGAAATTGTTGAGAAGGAAATTTTGAACACATTTGAAAAACATAGTTTAAAACAAATTAATCCACTAGGAGAGAAGTTTGATTATAACCTTCACCAAGCAATGTTTGAAGTTCCAACTAATGATAAGGAACCAGGGTATATTGTTGAAGTTTCACAAAAAGGATATCTTTTACATGATAGACTAGTTAGACCAGCAATGGTAGGAATATCAAAAAAATCTGAAAAAGAATCTACAGAACAAAATAATAAAAAAAATTAATAGAAATAATTTTTATTTATAATCTTGTAAATTCAACAACTTAACCCATATAAAAAAATTATATTATCAAAATAACTAATTCTTAGGAATTATACTGAACTTAGGGAGCGCATTAATGGCTAAAGTTATAGGTATCGATTTAGGTACAACGAATTCATGTGTATCTGTGATGGATGGTAAATCACCTAAAATTATTGAAAATAGTGAAGGTGCTAGAACCACACCTTCAATGGTTGGTATTACAGATGATGAGAGACTAGTGGGTCAGCCTGCAAAAAGACAGGCTGTAACTAATCCTGAAAATACTTTGTTTGCTATCAAGAGACTTATAGGAAGAAGACATGATGATGAATATTCAAAGAAGTTCTCCGAATTAGTTCCATACAAAATTATTTCCGCAAAAAATGGTGATGCTTGGGTACAAGCAAACGGACAAGACTATGCACCTTCTGAAGTTTCAAGTTTTATACTGAGGAAATTAAAAGAAGATGCTGAAGCCTTTCTTGGAGAAAAAGTTGAAAAAGCTGTTATTACTGTACCAGCTTACTTCAATGATGCACAAAGACAAGCTACAAAAGATGCTGGAAAAATTGCTGGATTAGACGTCCTCAGAATTATAAACGAACCAACTGCTGCTGCTCTAGCTTATGGTCTTGACAAAAAAGAAAGTGGCACAATTGCCGTTTATGATTTAGGCGGTGGAACATTTGATGTATCAATCCTAGAAGTTGGAGATGGTGTTTTTGAAGTAAAATCAACAAATGGTGACACATTTCTAGGTGGAGAAGATTTTGATCAAAGAATAATAGATTATATAGCTGATCAATTCAAAAAAGAAAATGGAATTGACTTAAGGTCTGATAAATTAGCTCTTCAAAGAATGAAAGAGGCTGCCGAAAAAGCCAAAATAGAACTTTCTAGTGCGGCTCAAACTGATATCAACTTACCTTTTGTAACAGCTGATGCAAGTGGGCCAAAACATCTTAATGTAAAATTAACAAGATCACAATTTGAAAGTATTGTAGATGATCTCATTACTAAAAGTATTAAACCTTGCAAAGCTGCCTTGAAGGATGCCGGAGTCAATGCTAGTGATATTGACGAAGTTATTCTTGTCGGTGGAATGACTAGAATGCCAAAAATAGTTGAAGCTGTAACCTCATTTTTTAAGACAGAACCTCATAGAGGTGTAAACCCTGACGAAGTTGTTGCTTCAGGTGCAGCTATACAAGGTGGGGTTTTAATGGGTGACGTTAAAGACGTTCTTTTATTGGATGTTACTCCACTATCACTAGGAATTGAGACATTGGGTGGTGTGTTTACAAGATTAATTGACAGAAACACAACTATTCCTTCAAAAAAATCTCAGATTTTTTCAACTGCTGAGGATAATCAATCAGCTGTCACAATTAGAGTTTCTCAGGGTGAAAGAGAGATGGCCTCAGATAATAAATCCTTAGGTGAATTTAACTTGGAAGGTATTGCACCAGCTCCGAGGGGAGTGCCTCAAATTGAAGTCACATTTGATATTGATGCAAATGGTATTGTTAACGTAAGCGCTCAAGACAAAGCTACTGGAAAAGCTCATAACATTACAATACAAGCATCTGGGGGGCTTGACGACAATGAAATTGAAAGAATGGTAAAAGAAGCTGAGGACAATGCTGAAGCGGACAAAGAAAAAAGAGAAGCAATCGATGCTAGAAATCAAGCTGAGTCAATGATACATGGAGCCGAAAAATCACTATCTGATTTAGGTGATAAGGCTGAGGATAATGCAAAGAAAGAGGTAGAAGATGCTGTTGCTGAACTCAAAACAGCTTTAGAAGGTGAAGATATTTCAATAATAAAAGAAAAGACATCTTCTTTATCCGCAGTTATGATGAAGATGGGAGAAGCAGCTTACAAAGCAAATGAAGCAAACAATGCTGAGAGTGCAGAGAACGCAGATAATACTGGTGAAAGTAAACAAGATGTTGTGGATGCTGATTTTGAAGAAGTCAAAGATAATGAAGAAAAGAAAGATGCTTCGTAAATAGGCTAAAGATAAACTTAAGGCATAATTTATGGCACGTGATTATTACGAGATACTTGGTTTATCTAAATCTGCGTCGGACAGTGAAATAAAATCTTCTTACCGTAAACTAGCTATGAAGTATCACCCTGACAGAAATCCTGGTGATAAAAAAGCAGAAGAAAAATTCAAAGAAATTTCTGAATCTTATGAGATTTTAAAAGACCCACAAAAAAAAGCTGCCTACGATCAGTTTGGACATGCCGCATTCTCTCAAGGTGGTGGAGGAAATCCAGGCGGAGGATTTTCGGGTTTTGGAACTGGCGGTTTTTCAGATATTTTTGAAGATATGTTTGGTATGGGAAGTGATTCAAGAAGAAGATCTGCTTCTACTGGCTCAGATTTAAGATATGATTTATCTATTTCTCTTGAACAAGCTTTTTCTGGGGACCAAGTCGAAATTTCCCTAACAGTGCCTGGAAAATGCGAATCATGTAACGGAACCGGTGCTAATAAAGGTTCACAACCAAAGCAGTGTGGTCAATGTGGCGGATATGGAAAAGTAAGAGCTCAACAAGGATTTTTTACAATAGAAAGGACTTGTGCGGCATGTGCTGGTGCTGGTGAAATTATTGGTGATCCTTGTAGATCCTGTAAAGGTCAGGGACGAGTTAATAAAAATAAAAAGCTATCAGTGAATGTCCCAGCTGGTGTAGATAACGGAACGCGTATTCGTCTTTCAGGTGAAGGAGAAGCTGGTCCAAGAGGTTCATCAGCGGGCGATTTATACATTTTTATTGATATAAAAGATCATTCTTTTTTTCAAAGAGATGGAAAAGATACTTTCATCGAGGTACCGGTAAATTTTATTGACGCTGTTCTAGGAAATTCTATTCAAGTTCCATGTATTGATGGGTCCAAAGCAAAAATGAATTTAAGTGCTGGAACACAAAGTGGTACTCGCTTAAGAATGAAAGGAAAAGGTATGCCTGGATTACGAGGTGGAACTAGAGGTGATCAATATGTACAAATTAATGTTGAAACGCCAGTTGGTATCTCAAGAAAACAAGAAGAGTTATTTAATCAAATTAAAGATTTAGGATTAGAAAAAATCAGTCCTAAAACTAATAGATTTAAAAAATTAATTCAGTAATTTAAAATCTGTGTATACTTAAACACTGAATTAATAAAAGAGATTACTATGAAGAAAATTTCTATTTCTATCCCCGGCAGTAATGGCAAGATGGGTAAAACTCTCCTAAGCCTCATATTAGAAAGTTCTAAATATGAAATAGCATCAGCCACATGTTTACCTAATGAGGACGAAGTAGGAGTTGATATTGGTTTGTTTGCTGGTAAAAGCAAAATTAATAAGGAAATTAAAGCAGAACCTTCGTTAATGTTTCAAAACTCTAATGTATTAATCGATTTTACTGCTCCAGATGCAACAATGTTTCATGCTAAAGAATGTTATAACAACAATATGGCAATTGTAATTGGTACAACCGGATTAAATACTGATCAAGAAAATGAATTACGTTCTTTTTCTAAAAAAATACCCATTGTTTATTCCGCTAATTTTTCAATAGGAGTAACTTTGTTGTCTCAACTAGTTTCTAACGCCACAAAAACATTAGGCTTTGACTGGGATATTGAAGTTTTAGAAATGCATCATAAACAAAAAGTTGACTCGCCATCAGGGACTGCATTGTTACTTGGAAAATCGGCTGCAGACGCAAGAAAACAAGAACTGTCAAATGTAAAATCTATTTCACGTGATGGATTAGTTGGAAAAAGAAAATCAGATGAAATAGGTTTCGCAGTTTTGAGAGGCGGGGATGTTGTTGGAGAACACTCAGTATTATTCTGTAACTCTGGAGAAAGAATTGAATTAGTTCATAAAGCCACAGACAGGTCGATTTTTGCCTCTGGTGCTTTACGTGCCTCATATTGGGCCGCAAGTGCAGAGCCAGGTTTTTATTCTCTTGCAAATGTGTTGGAAAATGGTGGATAAATATGATTAATTCATTATTTGTTTTATTTCTTCTAAACAAGCTTTAATATCCACTGTTCCATTTAATCTTGTAGGTCTCTTATCTATATAACTTACTAAATAAACTCTATTTTTTTTTAGCAAAAACACATCTATAAAACATTCTTTAAAATGATATTGATAATTTTTTAATTTTCCCTCTTCTTTGACAAAGTGGCTTTCACCAAGTGTCTTGACAAGTTTTTCTTCATTCCAATTTATAAACTTTTCTAAATTAAATTTATTTGTATTCGGCACTTTTACTTGTTTTTGCAAAGCAAGCTTTTGAACTGTTTGTGTTTTCTTAGGCATTTCTATTGGAGCCATTTCGC
>CACBMD010000045.1 GCA_902539895.1 uncultured SAR116 cluster alpha proteobacterium | reverse complement strand
TAGCTAAAGATCTCATGGAAAATGGTTGCTCAGGACTTGCTCCTTTTGGAACAACAGGAGAAGCTTTGTCAGTTGGTAATAAAGAAAGAATGTTAGCAATTGAAGGCTTAGTTAAGTCAGGGATTGATCCAAAAACATTAATACCAGGAACAGGTTTATGTAATTTGCCAGATACTATTGAAATAACCAAACATGCGATAGATTTGGGGTGCCTAGGTGCGATGACATTACCGCCATTTTATTTTAAAGGAATGAGTGACGACGGACTATATGAATATTTTGAAAAACTAATTGATGGAGTTAATGATCATAGACTTAATATATATTTATATCATATTCCACAGGTAAGTGGTGTTGGTTTGTCAATAAAACTAGTTAAAAAATTGAAAGAAGCTTACCCAGAATTCATAATAGGGATTAAAGATAGTTCTGGCGTTTGGGAAAATACAGAAGCCCTCCTAAACATCAAAGACTTAGTAGTTTATCCTGGTGCGGAACTTCCTGTAATTGAAGCTATTAAATTAGGTGCACCTGGTTGTATTTCAGCAACTGCTAATTTGAATAGTAAAGATATCTCGAAGGTAATAGATCTATGTCATTCAGGAAAATGGGAAGAAGCTGAAAAACTTCAGAAAAAGGTTAAATCAGTTAGATTATTATTTCAAGATTATGCACCTATACCCGCCCAAAAATCATTATTAGCCATACAAACCAAAAACTCTTTATGGAACAATTTAAGGCCACCTTTCAAACCTATCTCTGAAAATAAAACAAGCGAGTTAGCAAATAAATTAAGAGATAATTATGGATTTACATTTTAAGAAACAAGATGAAAGTTAATAATTTAAAATTACCCCTCAAAGGGAGTTGTCATTGTGGTGTAATTAAATTTCAAGTGAACATAAGTTTAAAAGATCTTCGTAGATGTAATTGTTCTATTTGTTCAAGAAAGGGATTTGTAATGGGCTCTGCTCCTGTTGATGTGCTTACAATCATATCTGGTAAAAAATATTTATCAACTTACAAATGGAACACCAATGTAGCTGAACATTATTTTTGTAAAATCTGTGGAATAAATACTCATCACAAAAGACGATCAAATCCTAGTGAATATGGATATAATATAGCTTGCATTGAAGGTTTTGAGATGTCTTGGATTGAAAATGCTCCTTTTGTCGATAATACAAAAATGAGTTTGGTAGATAAAAATAAGTCTAAGATTAAAAAATAAAATTAAAGATTTTGTTTTATAATTTTATGTAGAAGTCCAGCAAAAATTATTACCATAAAAACTCTCAACATATGATGTGGACTTATAAATGACATATCTGCTCCTACAGAAAGAGCTAAGATGTTCATTTCAGATTGTCCTCCTGGCGAAAATGCTAGTAAAATTGATAATGGATCATATCCAATATTTATTAAAATAAAGTAAATAATGAATAGCGGAATAATAGCTATTAAAGTTGTTATCAGTCCAGCAAGCACGGGCCCAGACATTTCCTTTAAAGTAATATTTTTAAACAGACATCCAAGAGCTGAACCTAATAAAATTTGGACAGCAATAACGATTATATACATTGGCATTGCCTCGACAATTTCAAAGATATGAATAAGCGCTGAAAATATCATTGGACCAATTATTGTTGGACCCGGGATTTTCAACTTAACTGCCAGAAACCAGCCTAAATAAGATATGATAAAGACAAATGGGAGTTGCTCCCAATTATGAAATAAATCTGGATTTGGTAACATATCAACACTTAGCTTAGGAACAAACAAAATTAGTAAAGAAGATAGAAAAACAACAACTACAATTCTAGTAGCATGTATTAGTACTAAAGTTCTTGGGTTTGATCCAATCTCTTGACCGAGAATGACCATTTCATTCAAACCACCAGGAAAAGAACCATAAATTGAGGTTAGCTTGTCCATTTTCATAATTTTATTTAAATAGAAATAAGTTGTAGAACCCATTAAGACTACAAAAATTGGAACAAATAATAATGAAATTCCAATTTCATCAACTCTGTCAATTATTTCTGGTCCAAAATTAGCTCCAATTGTACATCCAAGTAATGCTCTACAAACAGGTCTTGGTTTTTTCCCTATAATTACTCCTTTACCTATTGCCGCAAAAAATCCGCAACCTATCAATGGTCCCAGCATCCATGGTAAAGGAAGACCTATATAATAAGCAAAAAATCCACTTGCTATTGCTAACAATAAACTCCAAGTATATCGCCATTTTTCAGGCCACCACCCAAGGAAAATTTCAACTAGTTTTGATCTGTCAGTGATCATTTAAATTTTCTGGAATATAAATATTTCCATCCATTATTTTTCTAGATGTCCGATAGATACCACAAGAAACTATGAAATCATTTTTATCGTCTTTAGTAGATAAGCTTGTTTCAACAAAACAATCTATTGAACCCAAAGGATGCTCCACAGAAACTTTATTTTCTTTTTTCACCTCAATTTGAGAAATTTGAGAGGCAATTGTATTAGAAATCAGACAGGCAGATGCAATGCAATTAGTACCTGTAGCAGCATGTGTCTCATGACAGGTATTTGGAGTAAAATATCTAGACGTAATAGTTCCGCCATTTAGCGGCTTTGATAAAAGAGCAAATTTTGGTATTACCTTTCCACTTACATCCGCCAATCCCATTTGCTCACCCGCAATAACTCTAATCTCTTCAATCTTGTTAAGTAATTCCAAATTGTTGTTTAGCTCGTTGCTTGTTTCATTTCCATTTATGCCAAAGTCAGAGGCTTTTGCCATAACCATAGGCATTGAAATATCAAGACATGTAACTTCTATACCATTAACTGTTATTAAAGGTGTACCTGTAGGTAACATTTTTCCTGTAGCTCCACCTACTATATTTTTAAATTTTAATAAAATTGGAGCACCCTTCCCTGGAACTCCATCAATTTCAAAATTTCCCATATATTTTAATTTTTTATTAGGTGTTGGCACTACAGCTTCAATTATAGAACCTGTATTTACTGATCTAATATTAATTTTAGTTTCATTTTCTTCAGCATCAATGAAGCCTTTTTCGATTGAAAAAGGGCCCACTGCTGAGAGCATGTTACCGCATGTAGGACCGTAATCTACTTTTGCTTTGTCTACTATTACTTGAGCAAATAAGTAATCTATATCTACATTCTTTTGTTTACTTTTTGAAATTATACAAACTTTACTTGTCACTGATGTTGCTCCACCAATTCCATTTATTTGTCTGAGGTCTGGAGACCCCATAGCAGCAAGTAGATATTTATCCAATTTAAACTTATCTTTGGGTAGATCATTGTGATTAAAAAGCAAACCTTTTGAGGTTCCACCTCTCATATAAACTGCTGGTATAGATATTTGATCAGACATGTTTTTAAATCAAGTTGTTTAATATATTTATCAAGTTATCTGTAGTTTTGGTAGTTGAAGCTTTACCACCGAGGTCTCTAGTCAAGTTTTCTTTATGTTTCAGTAATTCCAATACAGATTTATTTATTAAACTAGAAGCTAAAATAAGTTTGTCGAGTTTTCTTTTCTTCCCAAGCCAATCAAATAACATGGCTGAAGATAAAATTAATGAAATTGGATTTGCAATATTTTTTTTTGCAATATCAGGGGCTGCTCCATGTTGTGCTTGAGCCATAGCGTATTTCTTACCAGCATTTAATGACCCAGCAAGACCTAAAGAACCAGATAATTCGGTTGCTAAATCTGATAAGATATCTCCAAACATATTAGTTGTTAAAATAACATCAAACTGCTCAGGTTTCCTTACAAGATGAGCAGCACATGCATCTACCAGCATCTCTTCGTAATCAACATCATTATACTTTGATGATATATGCCTACAAGCATCAAGGAAAATGCCATCAGTAATTTTCATAACATTTGCTTTATGAATAACATGAACCTTTGATATATTTTTATTAACAGATCTTGATAGGGCTATTTCAAATGCTGTCTCTGCAATTTTTAAAGATGCTTCTTTTGTAATTTTTCGTAATGATAATCCTATACCTGGAACAGGACTAAACTCACCATTGCCATCATACATATTTCTATCTGCATAAAATCCTTCTGTATTCTCACGTACGATTACTAAATCCATATTTTGTGATAATGATTTAACATTAATGTAGTTTTTAGCTGGTCTAATATTAGAATATAAGTCTAATTCAATTCTAAATTTAGCTGAAGGATTAATCCCACCACGAGAAACTGAGGGATAATCATTATGGTCAACTGGACCTAGTATTATACCATCTGCTTCTTTTGATTTTAGTAATAAGTCATCAGTAAAAGTTACACCCTTTTGCTTTAAAAGTTCAAAACCTAAAATTTCTTTTTTTAAATTTATATTTAACTTTAATTTTGCGTTCAAAAGTTCAATAATAGCTATGGTTGAACCCATTATTTCTGGTCCAATACCATCCCCATCAAAGACCAAAATATCAACAGACATAAAAAAACCTTTTATTGACCTTTAAATATTACTGATTTTTTATTTACAAACGCTTCGATACCATTAATACCATCTTTTGTTTTAGCTGATTCAGCAATCATTCGCGATTCATATTCCATTTGACCTTCAAGTGAATCTAAAAAGCTGTTATTAACTAAATTTTTTAATTTTCCAAATGCTAAAGATGGTCCTGAAGCTAATTTTTGGGCTAAATTATTTGCTTCATCCTTTAAATCCTTTAAATCAACAACCTTATTAATCAATCCCCAATCAAGAGCCTCATTTGCATTTAAAACCCTATTTGTTAAGATAAGTTCTGTATATCTTCTAGTACCAATAATTCTTGGAAGAAAATAGGTTGAAGATCCGTCTGGAGTTAATCCTATTTTTGAATAAGCTGAAACAAATGTTGCATTTGTTGAAGCAATTGCAATATCTGCAAATCCAACAAAAGAAAAACCCGCACCTGCAGCAACACCATTAACCGCAACGATTAATGGAGCATTCATTCTAGAAAGTCTTGAAATTGCTCCATGAAGAGTTGTTGTTACCTCTTTCAAATGACTGGAAGTCTTATTACCGTATTTATGAAAAGAGTGAACGTCTCCACCTGCACAAAAA
>CACBMD010000044.1 GCA_902539895.1 uncultured SAR116 cluster alpha proteobacterium | reverse complement strand
TTTCATTAATAATTAATAAAGATTTTAATCTTTATAATGTTCCTGACTTAGCTGACACCCGATTAATGTCTAACTTATTGATTGATCTAGGTATTGCAATAAACTGGAAAAAAGGAAATTTAAACTTTTACGGAAAACCAAAAAAAGATGAGGCTTCTTATGATTTAGTTAGGCAGATGAGAGCATCAATTCTTGTTTTAGGACCTTTGTTAGCTTCAAAAGGTTCAGCAAAAGTACCTCTTCCAGGGGGTTGTGCTATAGGTAGTAGACCTATAGATTTACACGTTATGGTAATGGAAGCACTTGGAGCAAATGTTAAATTTGATAGCGGTTTTATAATTAGTTCTCTAAGTAATGAGGGATTAAAAGGTGGTATTATCAATTTTCCTAAAGTTTCAGTAGGCGCTACTGAAAGTGCATTAATGACTGCTGTGTTGGCGAAAGGGCAAACAAAAATCTTTAATGCTGCAAAAGAACCTGAAGTAACTGACTTGGTAAATTGCTTGAACAAAGCAGGTGCAGATATAAAGGGTGTTGGAACTGACAATTTAATAATTAATGGCGTTAGAGAGCTGAAGCAAGTTTCTCATTCAGTTGTTTCTGATAGAATAGAGGCAGGATCTTTTGCAATAGCAACTAGCATCACCATGGGTAACGTAGAAATAAATAATATTAACCCTGAAAATTTAACTGAGTTTTTAAATGTTCTAAAATTAACTGGAAGTAAAGTTGAAATTTTTAAAAATTCAATGAATGTTTCTTGCTCACAAAGACCTAAAACTTATAATGTAGATACACATCCTTATCCTGGATTTCCAACTGATTTACAAGCTCAATATATGGCACTAATGGCAATAGCGAATGGAAAAACATTAATTAAAGAAACTATTTTTGAAAATAGATTTATGCATGTTCCAGAACTAATGAGAATGGGAGCAAAAATATCTGTTAATCATCAAGAAGCAGAAATCCATGGAGTGAAAAATTTAAAAGGTGCTAAAGTAATGGCATCAGATTTAAGAGCTTCTATGTGTTTAATAATTGCAGCATTAGCTGCTTCTGGTACAAGTGAAATTGATGGTTTAAACCATTTAGATAGAGGGTATGAAAATTTAGAAGATAAATTAACTAACCTTGGTGCAATAATAAAAAGGTCTAATTGATAATATAAAAATTTTATAGTGAGTTAAATGAATATCGAAAACAAAATCCGTCTTAATGCTTTAAATAATGATGATTTAAAAATTTTCTCATTTCTTTGCCAAGACGCGATAATTTCTAAAGAAGAAATTTTTTATGACAAAACAAAAAAAATGTTTGTAGCTACATTAACAAGATATTGTTGGGAACAACAACAATTAAATGATAAGAATATTAACTATAGAGTTGTAACCGGTTTGCAAGTTAAAAATGTTGAAAATATTGAATATATTAACTTTAAAACTAAAATACCATTTTATAATTTACTAGCAATAACTTATGAAAAAGAAAATATTATTCTCAATTTATCAATGTCTTCAAAAATAAAGTTAGATTGTAAGAAAATTAGTGCTACTATTGAGGATATAGATATTCCCTGGCCAACTAAGCTAAAACCTTTGCATAAATAATTTTATAGGAACTAATCAATGACTTTCAATAAAAGTTTAAATATTGCTTTGCCGAAGGGTAGAATTTTAGATTCAGTGCTTCCAATTATGTTAAAAGTCGGCATTGAGCCTGAAAAATCTTTTTTTGATAGAAATGACCGTAAGTTGAAATTTAAGACAAATATAAATAATATAAATATAATAAGAGTAAGGTCTTTTGATGTTGTTACATTTTTAGCCTATGGCGCTGCTCAAATGGCGTTTGTAGGCAGTGATATTTTAAATGAATTTAATCACGCTGAAGTTTATTCTCCTTTAGATCTCAATGTAGGAAACTGCAAAATGGTTGTTGCAGCTGAAAAAGACATTATTGCGCAAGAGGATCCAAGATCTTGGAGTCATGTACGTGTTGCTACTAAATATCCTAATATCACAAGAAAACATTTTGAAGCTAGAGGTGTTCATGCAGAATGTATAAAGTTAAATGGTGCAATGGAACTTGCTCCGTCAATGGGTTTATGTAAAAGAATAGTAGATTTGGTCGAAACTGGCTCCACTTTAAAAGCTAACGGTTTGGTTGTAGTGGAGAAAATTTGTGAAGTTTCAACAAGATTAGCGGTAAATAGAAGTTATATGAAAACTAACTTAAAAACTATACAACCCTGGATTGAAAAGGTTGAGGAAGTAATAAATGTCTAAATTTAAAACTAGATATATTAATTATACAGACAGAAACTTTAAAAAAAAATTCGAGAATTTGACAAATGATGAAAGAAAATCAAACAATAAAATTAATCTTACAGTTACAAAAATTTTAAAAGAAATAGTAGAAGAGGGAGATGATGCTTTATGTCATTTTGTAAGTAAATTTGATAAAATAAAAGTTAAAAAAATTAAGGATTTATTCATTTCAAAAGATACCTTAAAAAAAGCTTATGATGGACTTGAGAAAGAACAGAAAAAAGCATTAAATATTGCAGCTGATAGAATAAAAAAATTTCATAAACATCAAATTCCTAAAAACTTTAGTTACAAAGATAACTTAAAAGTTAATCTAGGTTTGACTCACTCTCCAATAGGCTCTGCAGGTTTTTATGTCCCTGGAGGAAAAGCTATTTATCCATCATCAGTATTGATGAACGCAATACCCGCTTTAGTTGCTGGTGTTAAGAGGAGAGTACTTGTAAGCCCAATTTCAGATATAAACCAGTCATCTATTGTTCTTGCAGCCGCTCATGTTGCAAAAGTAACAGAATTTATTCGAATGGGTGGAGCCCATGCTGTAGCTACACTTGCTTATGGCACAAAATCTATTTTACCTGTAAATAAAATTGTTGGCCCTGGAAATGCTTACGTTGCAGAAGCTAAAAGACAAGTATTTGGTCAAGTAGGAATTGACTCAATTGCAGGACCTTCAGAGGTCTTAATCGTCTGTGATGAAACAGCCAATCCAGATCATGTTGCTATAGATCTTTTATCACAGGCAGAACATGATGAATTAGCACAATCTATTTTAATAACAACTAGTAAAGAAATCGCAACAAAAGTGAAACTTTCGGTAGAAAAACTTCTTATGGAAATTTCTAGATCCAAAATAGCTAGTTCTTCATGGTATGATTTTGGAGCTATAATTTTAGTTGAAAATTTAAATCAAGCTATTGAATTAATAAATATAAAAGCACCTGAACATTTACAATTAATTATTAAAAATGCACAAAAGGTTATAAAAGAAATAAAAAATGCAGGAGCTATATTTGTTGGTCCTTATACTCCTGAAGCAGTGGGTGATTATATTGCTGGACCAAATCACGTTCTTCCAACAAACGGAACAGCAAAATTTTCGAGTGGATTAGGAGTTATAGATTTTTATAAAAGAACTACTATAGTTAATTTTAATAAAAACAGCCTTAATGAACTTGGAAAACATGTAATAACATTAGCTGAAGCAGAAGGTTTAGAAGCACATGCAAGGTCTATTTCAATAAGAATAGATAAATAATAAAAAAAATATTACATAAAAATCTTGACTAATTAGACATAATAGTGAGATTAAACTTAAATTTTAAAGAAGAGGTTAAATGGCTAAAGAAGGTGTAATAGAATTTTCTGGTATTGTAGAAGAACTACTACCTAATGCTATGTTCAGAGTCAAACTTGATAATGATCATGAAGTACTAGCCCACACAAGTGGAAAAATGAGGAAAAATCGTATTAGAGTATTACTTGGTGATAGAGTGAATGTAGAAATGACACCTTATGATTTAACTAAAGGAAGAATTACATTTAGATATAAATAAATTCTGATGTGTTAAGTTTGTTTTATGGATAAAACTAAATTGAACAAACATTTTATACTAGCATCTAGTTCGCAAAGACGACTTGAACTTCTAAGTCAAATAGGTGTTAAACCTGATCTAATATTATCACCAAATATTGATGAAAAGATATTATCCAAAGAACTACCCCGTATATATGTTGAAAGAATGTCTCTAGAAAAAAATAGAGTTTTTCAACAAAAATACCCTCAATCAACAATACTTACTGCTGACACGGTGGTTTCTGTAGGTAGAAGAATCTTGCCAAAAACTATAGATATAGGTACTGCAGAGGAATGCTTAAAACTAATTTCAGGAAGAAGACATAAAGTTTTTACAAGTTTCACTGTTTATACGCCAAATAATTCACTTAAAACAAAAACCATACAAACAATTGTTAAATTTAAAAGGTTACATCCTGACGAAATAATTTATTACCTAGCCACAAAGGAATGGGAAGGGAAAGCAGGAGGGTATGCCATACAAGGAATTGCCGCATCATTTATTAATTTTATATCTGGTTCATATAGTAATGTGGTAGGGTTGCCTCTGGCAGAGCTTTACAGAGTATTAATCTCTATTGGATATAATTTCAAAAATGATTAATGAAATTAAAGATCATTTTATCTTGGTAGATAAATGCGCTGAAGAAACAAGAATAGTTGAAATTAAAAGTAACAAAATTGCTAAAATTACTTGTTGGCAAGACGATAAACCTCCATTAATTGGTAATGTTTTAGATGCAACAGTTTTAAAAAAGTTAAATAGTGGGATTGTAAGGGCTAGTTTAAATAATAAAAAAATCATCACAGTCAGAATAGGGAATAAATTTTTAAAAATAAATGAAAAAATTAAAGTTATTATTACTAGTGAAGAGTTTGAAGATAAGCCTATACAAGCAAAATTGTGGTCTGGAAATTGTGATTTAGAAAAAAGAAATAATGTAAAACGAATAATTGATCTTTTCTTTAATAAAAACATACCTGTTATAGAAGACAACCATGCAATCTATTGGAATGATATGGATTTAGATAATTGTTTTTTCAATGCTCTAGATCCAATGATTAAAATTAAGGATGGTGGTGTTTTATGGATTGAAAAAACAAAAGCCGCGACTCTTATTGATGTTGATACTAAAAATATATTAATTAACAATGAAGATGAAATGTTAAAGTTCTGTAAAAATGTGTTTCTCAAATGTATGGATGAAATTAAATTGAGAAATATAGGAGGTATGATACTTATTGATTTTCCTAGAATGTCGTTTATTAGAAAAAAAAATCTTCATGAATTTATTAATAAAGAAGGAACAAAAAAAAATTCAGACAGCAGTTTTCTAGGTTTTTCTAGATTACAACTTTACGAGATGTATGTACCAAGAAACTTTAAATCTCTAGAAAGTTTTTATATTAATAAAAATGAATTTGATTTTCAAAATCACATAAGATCATTGTGGAGAGCATCTAAGAAAATCAAATCTAAAAATAACATTGAGTTTTTTTGTG
>CACBMD010000043.1 GCA_902539895.1 uncultured SAR116 cluster alpha proteobacterium | reverse complement strand
AAGCGCACTAAGAACTGACACAAATAAAGTAACAACTCCAAGAGGCATACCTGTCATCATCAATACCAGCATTAACACGACAATTAATATACTTGCAGTACCGCTATTTGTGTTAATGGCATCCATTCTAGAAAGAGCTGGCGTAGCAGAGGATTTATTTGACGCTATGTCAATTTTTGCTGGAAAGCTTAGAGGTGGTGTTGCAATTCAAACAATTGCCGTTGCAGTTGTGTTGGCAGCAATGTCAGGTGTTATGGGTGGAGAAATTGTTATGCTCGGTTTAGTAGCTTTACCACAACTCTTGAGATTGGGTTATGACAGAAAAATGTCTATTGGTTTAATTTGTGCTTCTGGTGCATTGGCAACCCTTATTCCGCCTAGTATCATTATGATTATTTATGGCTTATCTGCTCAAGTAGCTATTGGAGATCTTTTTATGGCTGGAGCTGTTCCTGGTTTAATGCTTGCTGGTTTATATGCTATCTATGTACTAGCCAGATGTAATATTAACCCAGCAATGGCACCTACGGCAGAAGAAGTAGCAAAAGCAAGAAAAAAAGAAATGAAAATGTCTAAAGATAAACTCTATGCAGTTTTCTTGAGTATCTTTTTGATATTCTGCGTTATGGGTTCAATTTATGGTGGAATTGCATCGGTAACCGAAGCTGCAGCAGTTGGAGTTTTAGGTGCAATTTTTGTTGCTTGGTTTAGAAACTCATACAGTTGGAATTTATTACAAGTAGCCCTTGCTGGAACAATGTCCACTGTTGGAACAATTATTTGGCTAATTTTAGGAGCAGTAGCATTTGTTGGAATTTATAATCTTATAGGTGGCGCAGATTTCATGAGATCCTTGTTTTCAGGATTAGGCTTGCCTGCTATAGGAATTGTTTTTGTTATGATGGGAATATTAGTTATCCTTGGAACGTTTATGGAGTGGATTGCAATAGCATTTATAACAGTTCCTGTGTTTGCTCCTGTTGTAGTTGGAATGGCACCAGAATTAGGATTAGAGCCTGAGTGGGCAGCTGTGTGGTTTGGTGTGTTATTTGTTATGAATATTCAGATTTATTTTCTTTCACCACCATTTGGACCTGCATGTTTTTGGTTAAAATCCGTTGCACCAGCAGATATAACCTTACAAGAAATTTTTGTATCTGTTCTTCCGTTTATAGCTCTACAAATAACGGGGATGTTATTAGTAATGTTTTATCCGGATATTGCTTTATGGTTTCCAAAGTGGCTTGGATCATAGATAGTTATTAATGTAAGGGTAGATTTGCAACCAACCATCTAGAGTCATCTTAGACGATAGGTAAACTAAAAAAGCAAGTCCTAAATATGATAACCATTTAAACTTAGTTAATAGTTTAACAATAGCAGTTGCAAACAAAGCCATTATTAATATTGCAAAGGCTATTCCTAAAATTAAAAGTGTTTTATTATCCCTTGCTATTGCCGTAATGGCTATAACGTTATCGAGAGACATTGAAATATCGGCTATAATAATAGTTATCAGTGCTCCCCTGAGACCTTTTCCAGACACGTCTTTTTGGAGCTTTTCTTTTTCTTCATCTGATGATGAGAATTCTTTTATATCATTGTAAAATTTCCAACAAACCCAAAAAAGTAATAACCCACCTAATAAAAGTAATCCAGGTATACTAATTAAATAAGAAGCAACAAGAGCAAATAAAATTCTAAGTATGGCTGCAGCCATTAAGCCAATGAAGATTACTTTTTTACGACTTTCTTCGGGAACAGCTGCTGCTGCCATTCCAATTATTAGAGCATTGTCACCAGATAATACAATGTCAGCAATAATTATTTGAGTTACATCTAATATCCACTCAAGCAAATCTAAATCTCCAAATTTTCGGATAATTAACATTGTTTAAATTTTTTATCAATGAAGTACTAAATTTAATTTAACCGAATTTTTATATTTAACGATTGATATGAAAACATAAATGGCTACTATCTCCTGAAACAGAGGTAATAATAATGAATAAAGACTACAATTATATCATCGTTGGAGCTGGCTCTGCTGGTTGTGCTATTGCAAATAGATTATCAGAAAATCCTAATAATAAAGTGTTATTAATAGAAGCTGGAAGATCCTCACATCCTGTATCAAGACTTCCAGCAAGTTTTGCACTTTTAATTGATAATCCCAAAGCCAATTGGAGATATAGGTCTGAGCCTGAAGAAAATACTTCTAATAGACAAATTCCTATACCACGTGGGAAATTACTTGGAGGATCTAGCTCTATTAATGGACTTGTCTATGTTAGAGGTAACAAACTTGATTAT
This sequence comes from uncultured SAR116 cluster alpha proteobacterium, assembly GCA_902539895.1. Classification (GTDB taxonomy): domain Bacteria; phylum Pseudomonadota; class Alphaproteobacteria; order Puniceispirillales; family Marisalimonadaceae; genus Marisalimonas. The sequence goes on along the minus strand of CACBMD010000043.1, from coordinate 3,105 downwards.
GATACTTGGGCTCAAATGGGTAATACTGGCTGGTCTTATGACGATGTTTTACCATTCTTTAAGAAAATTGAAAATTACCAAGGTGAAATAACAGAACTTAGAAGTTCTGAAGGCCCATTAAAAATTTCTGAAGTTGTGGATAGAAACCCAATTTATGATGGGTTATTTAAAGGTGCAGGAGAAATAGGTATTCCTGTCAATAAAGACTATAATGGCGATGAACAGGAAGGTATAAGTTATACTCAAACGACAATTTTTAAAGGCGAGAGAATGAGCGCGGAAGTAGCTTATTTAAAGCCAATTAGATCAAGAAAAAATCTTAAAATAATTACTAATTCACTTGTTACAAGGTTGTTGTTTGATGGTAAGACGTGTGTTGGAGTAAAAGTTAAAAACAAAAATAAAATTCAAGATTATTTTTCTCAGAACGAAGTTATTTTATGTGGTGGAGCTATAAATTCACCACAAATATTAGAGTTATCTGGAATTGGAAATCGATCTATTTTGGAAGAAAAAGGAATATCTTTAGTTCATGAATTAAAAGGAGTTGGAGAAAATTTAAGAGACCATCTAGGTCCAAGATTAGTATATAACATTACTAAGAGAGGTATATCATATAATGATAAGGCTAGAGGTATAAATTTAATAAAACAAGTTCTGACTTATGCTTTTAAAAGAGAAGGTTTCTTAACCTTGCCATCAGCTCCAGTTCTTGGATTTTTCAAAACTAGAAAAGAATTAGTTGCCCCAGACATTCAGGTACATTTTATTCCATATAAGGTTGTATTAAATGATGGAAAAAGAACCTTGGGAAAAGAACCAGGTATTACCTGTACTGTTAATCAAAATTTACCTGAAAGCAAAGGAACTATTCATATTAAATCGGACAATCCAGAAGAATATCCTAGCATAAAATATAATTTTCTATCGAGCCAGCTAGATAGAGACACTCTAGTTGCAGGAGTTAAATTAATAAGAAAACTAATGCAATCAGAGGCAATGAAAGAATTTTGTGATGCAGAAATTCAACCTGGGTACGATTTTTCTTCAGATGAAGACATTATGCAATTTATCAGGAACAAAGCTGAGACACTTTATCATCCTTCAGGGACATGTAAAATGGGATTTGACCAAGAATCAGTTGTTGACAAAAATTTAAAAGTTCATGGCATTAAAGGTCTTCGTATAGCTGATGCTTCAATAATGCCAACGCTAGTCTCTGGGAACACAAATGCAGTTTGTATGATGATTGGTGAACGTTGTGCTGACTTTATATTGAATAACTAAAAATGGTAAATAGATCTGATATAGAAACTTTTTGGACTCGAGGTGACATTCATTCAAGAATCCATAAAGCTATGTCAGAAGCTGGTTTAAATGATAGAAAATTAGAGATTGAAGATTTATTTCCTATTGATCAGTATCATGCTCGAGGGATTGCAGCTACTGTAGATCTCGGGAAAAGGATGCCAATATCTGAAAATCAAAGAATTATAGATATTGGATGTGGTCTTGGGGGACCTGCAAGATATTTTGCAAAACAATTTAAATGTTTCATAACAGGAATAGACATAACACCAAGCTTTATAGAAATTGGTAATAAGTTTAACAATCTTACCTCAATGTCCAAGCAAGTATCTCTTCAAATAGGAAATGGTGAAACTCTAAATTTTGAGGATGAAACTTTTGACGGTGGATATTCGCAACATGTAACTATGAATATAAAAAACAGAAAAGAATTTTTTTTGGAAGCATTTAGAGTTTTAAAAAAAGGGACTTTTTTTGCTTTTTCAGAACATGGATTAGGGCCAGAGGGAAATCCAATTTTCCCATTACCATGGGCTGACACAGCAGAGATGAGTTTTTTGTTCTCTCCTGAAAGTACAATAGCCTTATTAGAAGAAGTTGGATTTTATGATATTCAAATTATAGAAACATCTGAAAAATATATTTCAGGTTATGAAAAAATGATAAATACTAAATCTAAAAAAGAAAATCCTATTCTAGGAATTCATGTAATAGGAGGAGCAACAATGAAACAAAGATCTAGAAACTCTATGCAGTGTATTAAAGAAAAGCGTACATTACCATTTGAGATTGTATGTAAGAAATAATTTTAAAATCTAAAAATTCAAAATTATTCTTTTATTCATTTTACCTTTGTTTTCTATTTTCACAGATTTAACATAATTAATCTCAGATGTCTTATTTACATGTGTTCCACCACATGGCTGAAAATCAATATCATCTCCAATTTTTATCATTCTAATTTGCCCTGATCCTCTTGGAGGTTTCACCGACATAGTTCTAACTAATTCTGGATTTTCGTCTAACTCTTTATCTGTTATACTTGATATATAAATTGAATAGTCTTCATCAATTAATTTATTAATTTTATCTAATACTTCTTCTTTATCAGGCTTGCTTTCAAGATCAAAGTCTAGACGACCTCTTCCGTCACCTATAGAACCTCCTGTAACAGGAAAAGGTATAATTGAACATAACAGGTGAAGTGAAGTATGCACTTTCATATAACTATATCTTTTAATCCAATTTAAATTTAATCTAACCTTTTCATCTTTTTTTAAACCATTAATATTTTCTATCAAATGAACTAATTTATTATCAATATATCTAGTTCCAATAACGTTAATTGTTTGATTATCTATTGTGATTGAACCTTCATCTCCAGGCTGTCCTCCACCTTCAGGATAAAAAATAGTTTCATTTAGTACTAAACCTTCAGGTACAATTTCAGAGATAATTGTATTATGATCTTTCAAATATGAATCGTTTCTGAATAACTCAATTGTCATTTTAATACCTTTACTATATCTTAAACTTTACTAACAAATCTCAAAGTAAAATGTTATAAAAACTTTCTGAATTATAAATAAATTTAAAGGATAAATAAAATGGATATTAATGGTAAAAAGGCTATTGTTTTTGGAGGCACATCTGGGATAGGGCTTTCAGCAACTCAGATGTTGTCAGATAAAGGTGCTCATGTAATAGCACTCAGCCGGAACCCAGAAAAGTTAGAAAATGTTCCCAAAAATGTTACAACAAAAAAATTGAATGTTTTAGATAGAGATGCGTTAGAAA
>CACBMD010000042.1 GCA_902539895.1 uncultured SAR116 cluster alpha proteobacterium | reverse complement strand
CGGAGCAGTTGCCGGTGCAGGGTTGCTTAAAGGTTTTCCAGCAATACATGCTGCTGACGCCCCAGTAATTAGGTATTTAGGAACAGCTGTCAATATGGGTGATGCAGTTCAAAAAAGATTATTTGATGATACTGGAATTAAAGTTAAATTTATTGTTAAAACAACTGATGAAGTTGTAAAGACAATTTTTACACAACCAAATAGTTTCGATATTGTAGATTCTGAATATTTTAGTATGCCTAAGTTAGTACCTTCTGGAAATTTATTAGGTATGGATACCAAAAGAATTAAAGAATGGGACAACGTAACTTCTGCTTTTACCAAAGGTGAAGTTGCAGGAAAGAAAATTGGAGATCAAGGAACAGCACCAAAAAAGGTTATGTACCTAAAAGGTGCCAAATCCAAAGAATTTGCTTCAGAGCCAACTCAATATGTTACATTAATTCCTACTGTTTACAACGCTGATACTTTAGGTATTAGACCTGATTTGATTAAAAGGCCAATTAGTAGTTGGGCCGAATTGTTAAATCCAGAATTTAAAGGTAAAGCTTCAATCTTGAACATACCTTCTATCGGTATAATGGATGCTGCCATGGTAGTGGAAGCTATGGGTGAGTATAAATATCCTGATAAAGGAAACATGACTAAAGAAGAAATTGATTTAACAATGAAAATTTTTACAGAAGCAAAGAAAGCAGGTCAATTTAGAGCTTTCTGGAGTGATTTTAACGAAAGTGTGAATCTAATGGCATCTGGTGAAGTGGTAATACAATCAATGTGGTCACCGGCAATTACTGCAGTTAGAACGAAAGGTATTCCATGTGTCTACCAACCCCTTAAAGAGGGTTACAGAGCCTGGGCAGCAGGTTTTGGATTACCATCTACTACAAAAGGAAGACAAGCTGATATTTGCTACGAATTTATAAATTGGTATTTATCTGGTTGGGTAGGTGCTTATTTAAATCGTCAAGGTTACTATTCAGCTGTTATTCCAACTGCAAAGAAGTATATGGAAGCTTATGAGTGGGATTATTGGATGATGGGTAAACCTGCAACCGCTGACATCATGAGTCCAGAAGGTAAAAAATTAGCTTCTAAAGGTGAAGTAAGAGATGGTGGATCTTACGAAGCAAGAATGGGCGGTGTCGCATGTTGGAATGCTACCATGGACGAAAATAAATACATGGTTAGAAAATGGAATGAGATGATCGCATCCTAAAAAAATATTCAAAAATAGGGTAACTAGTGTTACCCTATTTTTTTATAATTATATAAATATAAACATGATGAAATTCTTAAAACTAAAACCATCAGTTGGTTTATTATCAATACCTTATAGTTTAATATTTATATTTTTTTTCTTTATCCCACTTGTATTAACTTTTATCATAAGTTTTTGGGATTATAACGAATACTCAATAATACCTGATTTTATTTTTGAAAATTACTCATATATTTTTAAAGATTGTTTAAACTTTCAAAAAGATATGTGTGTTACTTTTAAAACTTATTTATCAACCTTTATATTTTGTTTTATTACTTGGTTTTTCACATTAATTATTGGTTTTTTTGTAGCTTATTTTCTTGCTTTTTACGTAAATTCAATTACTTGGCAGATTGTATTATTTTTGCTTTGTACAATTCCGTTTTGGACATCAAATGTCATTAGAATGATTTCATGGATACCTCTTTTAGGAAGGAATGGTCTTGTAAATGACTTCTTACTCTCCACAGGTATTGTAGATGCCCCTCAAGAGTGGCTTTTATATTCTGGCTTTTCTATCGTTTTAGCGTTTGTGCATTTATATACGCTATTCATGATAGTTCCAATTTTTAATTCTATGATGAGAATAGATAAATCAATTATAGAAGCAGCATATGATAATGGCGCGAATGGACTCCAAATATTATGGAATGTCATTATACCATTATGTAAACCTGGAATTGTAATTGGATCTATTTTTGTCATTACAGTTGTTATGGGTGATTTCATTACAATAGGTATAATGGGAGGACAACAAATTCCATCTATAGGTAAAATAATTTACGTAGAAATGAGTTATCTTCAATTACCCGCTGCTGCAGCAAATGCTGTAATTTTACTAGCATTAACACTTTTGATTATATGGATAATGACCAAAATGATTGACATTCGAAAAGAGCTTTAAAATGTTGAATAAAAAAAATAAAACTTATTATTTTTGTGTTTTCTTTTTTTGTTTGTTTGTTTTATTTCTATATGGTCCAACATTCACAATTGTTCTTTTAAGTTTTCAGGGTCCTGATGGAGGTTTAACTTTCCCTCTTAATGGAGTTTCAACATATTGGTTCGAAGAATTATGGCGAGGTGGTTCTGTTGTTGATATTGGTTCAGCATTTAAAAGATCTATTATTTTAGGTGTAATAGTTATGGTACTAACAGTTCTTTTATCTGTTAGTGCAGGCCTGGCGTTTAGAAAAAAATTTTGGGGATCTGATACAATTTTTTTTGCAACAGTAGCAAGCTTAATTGTACCGTCGATAGTATTATCACTTGGGGTTGCTCTTCAATTTAGGTTGCTTGATGATTTTACTAAATGGCTAGGTTCAACTTTTGATATAAATTATATCAATGAATTTTTTCAAACTACTTTAGGAATGTTTACAAGTGGGTTAGGTGCACAATTGACATGGACGCTCCCTTTTGGATTACTTATTATGTTCGCAGTTTTTAATAGATTTGACAAATCTTATGAAGAAGCAGCAAGAGACCTTGGCGCAACTCCTTGGAAAACTTTTAAAGAGGTTGTTTTTCCACTCATAGCTCCTAGTATAATTGGTATTGCGTTGTTTGGATTTACTTTATCGTATGACGAGTTAGCGAGATCATCTCAAGTTATGGGTGCTGGAAACACACTTCCATTAGAGTTAAAAGGTCTAACCACAACAGTTACAACACCTGTTATATATGCATTAGGTACTGTAACTACTTTTGTCTCATTTAGCGTTATTGGAATTTCCATAGCATGTTACATTTGGCTTAAAAGAAAAAAAGGATAATTATTTTGAAAAGAAAAATTTGTATAATTAATCCTAACACTACTAGAGCAATGACGCAGAAAATAGATTTAACTGCAAAGAAGTTTGCTAGCACAGATACTGAAATTGTTTCTGTTGAGCCAAATGTTGGTCCAGAGAGTATTGAGGGATTTTATGATGAAGCTTTTTGTGTTCCTGGGTTGGTAGAAGAAATAAAAAAAAATAGTGACGCTGATTCATATATTATTGCTTGTTTTGATGACACAGGTTTAGAAGTAGTTAGATCGATTACGGAAAAACCAGTGATAGGAATAGGAGAAGCCGCATATCATATTGCAACTATGGTAGCTGGTAATTTCACAGTGATAACAACATTGTCTAGATCTATAAGACCGCTTACACATAATTTAAAAAAATATGGTCTTTTTGAAAATTGCGTCAAAGTTACTGCTATTGAAGTTCCAGTTTTAGATTTAGAAAATATTTCTAAGAAAAACTTAGATAAATTAAATAAAGGAATTCAAGATACCATAGAAAATGATAATGCAGAGGCTATTATTTTAGGATGTGCTGGCATGGCTGACTTAGCTAAAAGCTTAGAAACAAAACATAAATTGCCTGTTATCGAGGGTGTTTCTTCAGCGATTGTGTTAGCAGAAAGCTTAGTAAATTTGAAAATTAAAACCAGTAAGGTTGGATCTTATGTGTTACCCAGAAAAAAAGAATATATGGGTTATCTGAATAAATTCAAACCTTAGAGAAAGATGTAATGAAAGTAAAAATCCTAAATCATCCCTTAATAAATCTTTACATGACTATGTTAAGGTCAAAAAATACTCAAAGTACTAAGTTTAGATATTTGGCAAGAAAAATAACTACTCTTATGGCTTTTGAAATTTTTGTTGATTTAAAAGTTTTACCTAAAACTATCGAAACGCCACTAGAAAAATATAATGGTGTAAAATTAAGTGATCCAAAACCATGTATCATTTCCATTTTAAGGGCTGGATTAATAATGAGCGAAGGTATTACAGATATATTTAACGTAGTATCAATTGGTCATATTGGTATGTATAGGGATGAAAAAACACTTAAACCAATAAATTATGTAAGAAAACTTCCTTCTGATTTAAATAGTAGACAGTGTTATCTATGTGATCCAATGCTTGCAACTGGTGGTAGCGCAGTATCTGCTATAAAAACACTAAAAGATCACCTTGCTTCAGATATTAAATTAATTTGTCTTCTAGCATCTGATCCAGGCATAAAAAAAGTTCAGGATAATTTTCCTGAGGTTGAAATTATTTGCGCTCAAAAAGATGATAAACTCAATGAAGATGGTTTTATTATACCAGGTCTTGGTGATGCTGGTGACAGAATTTTTGAAACTTAAGTTTTATTAATTGCTGAATTAAATCTATCTAAATTTGCAATATTTAAATCCTTAGCAGTTTGTTTTATATTTTGCCAAACAATAGGTGCTACTGGCAACCCATTAGCTAATCGATCTTTGTAAGTGATTATTTCTTTGTCACCTGGTATTAAAACTTTTTCATTTTTATTTGCAGGTGGAGATGATCTTACAAAGTCAGCATAAGATCTAACTTCATTTAAAAAATATTCAAAATTAACCATATTATCAACTTTTACATAAAGTGATAACATTCCATTAGCAAATTTTCTTTTTTCTTTATCGTCAATACCCGCTGATACACCAGAGCCTGTAAGAGCTCCTCCTAAAATTTCCATCATAAAATTAATACCAGAACCTTTGTGTAAACCAAATGCAGTTATCGCACCAGTTCCATTTTCGGAATTAGGAACTTCATTTTCATTTATTTTACCGTACATAACTTCAGGATTAATAGTTAAATTTCCATTACTATCAATTAGAGCACCTGAAGGTAAAGGTTTACCACCTTTTTGTGCAACCATAACTTTACCCTCTGCAACAGTAGATGTTGCCATATCCAATATAATGTGATCTGTATCTTTTGATGGCACACCAATCGATAATGGGGAGGTACTTCCTCTTCTATCACTTCCACCAAAAGGTGCAACGAGTAAACTACCTCTGACATTTACAAAATGAAGAGATACCAAACCCGCATCTGCAGCTCTCTCAGACCAGTCACCTATTCTACCTAAATGACCAGAATTTTTTAATCCTACTACTGAAACTCCATGTAATTTAGCTCTCCTAATTCCTTCATCAACAGCAAATTCACCTGCAACTTGACCAAAACCTTGTTTGGCATCAATTAGAGCTAAGGCACCTGAATCAACAATTAACTCTGGCTTTATATTAGGAAAAACCCATCCCCATTCCATCCATAGCACGTACCTTGGCACTCTTACAATTCCATGACTATCGTGACCTTTTAGATTAGAACCACATAACCTTTCAGCAATTGTCTTGGCTTCGTAGTTATTACAAGATTTAGCTTTAAAAATATCAGTAATTAATTCAATAGCATAATTAACATCAACTCGAATTTCACTAGTTTTACCTCTTTCAGACAATTAATACCCCACTAAATATTTTTTCTTTTTGTCTATATATCACTAACAAATAAATTGTTCTATGGAATTTTCTATAGGATTAATATTT
>CACBMD010000041.1 GCA_902539895.1 uncultured SAR116 cluster alpha proteobacterium | reverse complement strand
CTGTAACAGATTACCTTACACCAATTGTTGAACAGAGGTACAGAGCAACATTAAATATTGATCCAGGCGATCCCAAAATTGGGGAGGATGCAACCTCTGGTTTGCATTGGATGTTAGGTTGGGATTTAAAAAAAAATGACGAACTTGGTGTGGATTCTCATCCAGCTAGAGGTGATTTTTTGCCTCCAGTCCCACTTCCAAGAAGAATGTGGGCAGGGAGTCAGATCAAAGTAATAGAACCTTTAAGAGTAGGTGATAAAGTAATAAAAAAATCTAAGGTAGCTGACATAAAACTAAAGGAAGGTAGGACAGGACAGCTTTGTTTTGTCACTGCAGAGTATGAATTTTTAGTTAATGAAGAGGTAAGATTGCATGAACTTCATAATATTGTTTATAGAGATGTAACTAAAGCAGGTGGTGGTTCTGGTGTGTCAGACAAAATACCTGAAGATGCAGACTATACAGAAACTATTTTTATGCATCCAACAATATTGTTCCGTTATTCAGCGATTGGTTTTGTAGGTCATAGAATACATTATGATTATCCATATACTAAAAATGAAGAGAACTATCCTGATTTAATTGTTCATGGTCCCTTGCAAGCTACTTTTTTATTAAGGGCAGCTGAAAAGCTTAAAGGCAAGACTGTAACATCATTTAGTCATAAAGTTATGGCTCCTGTTTTTGCAAATAGTGATTATATAATTGGCGCAAAGGAAAACACTGATGGAAGCATTAGTTGTTGGGGTGCCGTAGAGGGTTCAGGAATGACCATGCAAGCTGAAGCACATTTTGAATAGTTTTAGGGGAGGGATAGATTATGTCGATTACAAAATTATTTGGTAGTTATGGATTTAATACTAAATTAGACAGTTTCAATGATGAAATGAAGTTTTTTGCCAAGATGTCAATACTAGATTGGTGTGGAGTAGCTTATGCAGCAAAACAAGAACCGGTTTCAAAAATAGTTTCTGAAATGGTTAAAGAAGAAAATGGCGTTAATCAAGCACGAGTGATTTCAACTGGATACAACGTTTCATCAAGAGGCGCAGCTTTAGCTAATGGAGCTACTGGTCATGCGTTAGATTATGATGACACTCACTTTCTTTTTGTTGGCCATCCAACTTCAAGTGCATTACCAACTGCTTTAGCCTTAGGCGAAGAATTAGAATTATCTATAGAAGATTTATTACTTGCTTATATGTCTGGAGTTGAGGTCTCTACTAGAATTGGTCATATCTTAGGCTATTCTCATTATAATGCAGGGTTCCATCAAACTGCTACAAGTGGATCATTTGGTGCGACAATTGTTGCATCAAAATTACTAAATTTGAGCGAGAACCAGACAATAAATGCGCTTGGTTTAGTTTCAACAAGAGCATCTGGAATTAAATCCCAATTTGGTACTATGGGTAAACCGTATCACGCAGGAATGGCTGCATCAAATGGTATTGAGGCTGCCAAATTATCTAAACTTGGGTTTGTGTCAAGAGAAGATGGTATTGAGTGTGATCAAGGGTTTTTTCAAACTCATGGTTGGGATAAAAAAACTCCTACACGAGCTGTAGAAAACTTAGGAACAGACTTCCTATTTCCTGAAATTAAGTATAAATTTCATGCCTGTTGTCATGGTTTACATTCTTTCCTAGAAGCACTTGAGGAATTAAAACAAGAAAACAACTTTAATCCTGAATCAATTGAAGAGATTGCAATTGAAACTAATCCTTCTTGGCTCAAAGTGTGTAATATTCAAGAACCAAAAACTGGTTTGGAATCAAAATTTTCTTATAAATTAACGGCAGCCATGTCAATTTATGGCAAAGACACAGCCGACTTAGGGACGTATAACGATGATATTTGTTTTGATGAAAAAATAAATAATGTTAGGGACAAGGTAAGAGTCATACCTAATGACAAATTAACAAATACTCAGTCTTCAATTTATATTAAAGATGGAACTAGAGATATAAAAAATAAACATGATTTATCAGACAAGATTGATCAAAATATTTTGGAAAATAAAATTGTTAACAAATCTGAGTCATTGCTATCAAAAAATAAATCTCATGAAATTTCAACAATCTTAAACTCACCCTCTGAAAGTAAAGTTTCTTCTCTAGTAGATTGTTTGGTTAGCTAATGGAAAGACAAAATTCCGGAAAGGATTTAGAAGGTTTATTAGTCGTAACAGTTGAGCAAGCTGTGGCAGCCCCCTATACATCGTGCAGACTGGCAGATGCAGGTGCCAGAGTTATAAAAGTTGAAAGACCTGAAGGTGATTTTGCCAGAAACTATGATAGCAATGCACTTGGAAATAGCGCTTATTTTGTTTGGTTGAATAGAGGGAAGGAGTCAATTGCTTTAGATCTTAAAAACATTGAGGATTTTAAAATTTTTGAGAATATTATTTCAAAATCTGATATTTTAATCCAAAATTTAGCACCAGGTGCATTTGACCGCCTTGGTTTAAATTTAGATGAATTAAGAAAAAAATATCCATTATTAATTACATGTTCTATTTCTGGATTTGGAGACGAAGGACCATATAAAAACCAAAAAGCTTATGATATGTTAATTCAAGCTGAAACTGGTGTTATTGATATAACTGGTCTTCCAGATAAAGCTGGGGTTGATGGAAGAGCAAAGGTTGGCCCTTCAGTCTGTGATATATCTGCAGGAATGACAGCTTATCAAGCAATTTTGCAAGCACTTATAAAGAGAAGTGTAAGTGGAAAAGGCAGACATATATCAGTGTCTATGTTTAATTCACTCGCAGATTGGATGAACCCTTTCTACCTTGGCTATGTTTATAATAACAAAATTCCAAAAAGAAATGGTATGACTCATCCAATAATCGTTCCCTATGGTGCATATAATTGTAAAGATAATTTGACAATTTTAATTGCTATACAAAATGATAGAGAATGGGTGAAACTTTGTAAAATTGTATTAGACGACGAAACTATGGTTAATGACACTCGCTTTAAAACAAACTCAGATCGTGTCACTAATCGAGAATTAACAGAAAAAATTATTCAAGATAAATTCATTACTTTTGAACGCGAGGAGTTAATTGAAAAACTTGAAGAAGCAAGCGTTGCTTACGGAAGAATATCTGACATGGAACAATTAAAAAACCATCCCCAAAACAATTTTTTAGAAATTGAAACCAAAAACGGCAAAGTAAAGGTCTTAGGTCCAGGCGCAATACATGACAACCTTATACCAGAAGTTAATAAAATGCCTGAATTAGATGAGCATGGGAAAAAAATTAGAACTGAATTTAGTTCTTAAAAAAGGAGATAAATTTGAGAAGTATTTTATTTTTACCAACCGATAAAATTGAAAGATTACCAAAGGCTATAGGATCTGGGGCCGATAAAGTTATTTTTGATTTAGAAGATGGTTTGGCCCATGAAAACAAAGCTATGGGAAGATCTAATTTTGCTGATTTGGCAAATAGAAATTATGACGGTCAAGCAGATAAGCTATTATTGCGCATTAATGCTTTAGATACTGAAGAGTATCAACATGATATAGAAATGTTACGGTCTTTACCTACTCTTCCATACTCTATTGCCATACCTAAAATAGAGTCTGCTGATGAATGTAGGACTTTTTTAAAAGATCTTGGAACTAATATATTAATCTTACCTCAAATTGAAACACCGCGTGGTATCGCAACTATTGAAAGTTGGGATTGTTCAAACATAGAGTTTTCTGGAATTGGATTTGGGTCAGCAGATTATTGTGCATCTACCGGTGGTGACATGGGTAAAGCCAGTTTAGCGTATGGAAGGGGTAAAATTATTAATGCTGCCGCATTATACAACACACTTGCTCTTGATGGTGTATGGTTAGATTTTAGAGATCCTGATGGATGTAGAGAAGAGACATTATACGTCAAAACTATGGGTTTCAAAGGACGTTTTGCTATACATCCAGATCAGATTAAACCTATTCACGATGCTTACAGACCTACTACAAAAGAACTTGAATGGGCAAAAGGTGTTTTAGAGGAAGCAAAAACAGCAGGTTCTGGTGCTTTTAAATACCAGGGCAAAATGGTTGATGCACCTGTGTTAGCGGTTGCAAGACTGATTATATCAAGGGAGGATTAAATGGATGAAAATTCTTATGGAATAAAAAAAATAGGACCCCAAAGATATAGAGAAGATCCAGGTAGATATTTTGAAGATTTTCAAGTAGGAGACGTTTATGAGCATTGGCCCGGTAGAACGGTAAGTGAAGCTGATAATATATGGTTTACAAATTTAACAATGAATACTCACCCAATTCATTTTGATGCAAATTACGCCTCTAAATCTGAGTTTGGAAAATATTTAGTTAATTCCGCTTTTACTCTAGCCCTTGTAACAGGGATGTGTGTTAGTGGCACTAGCCAAAAAGCAATAGCCAACTTGGGATGGGAAGAAATAAAAATACCTGCTCCAGTGTTTGTTGGAGATACATTATACTCTGAGACGGAAGTTTTAGACAAAAGAGAATCAAAATCAAGACCCACACAGGGTATCGTGAAGGTAAGACACATTGGTAAAAATCAAGACAAAATTGTTGTAATGGATATGGTAAGATCTTTCCTGGTTGCTAAGCGTGGGCATAGTGTAGTTGATGAAATTATTAAAGAAGCAGCAAATTAGAGAATAATAATATGGATTTACCTTTATCAGGGGTCAGGGTAATTGCTTTTGAACAATATGGAGCGGGACCATTTGGCACTCAATATTTAGCTGATTTAGGCGCAGACGTAATTAAAGTTGAACCTGCAGGTACAAGTGGTGATTATTTAAGAGCAATTGGTCCTTATTTTATTGATGGCGAAGATAGGAATTCTGCTTCTAGTATTTTTTTTCAAGCTCTAAATAGAAATAAAAAAAGCATAACTTTAGATATACTGTCAAATGATGGAAAAAAAATTCTTCAAAAATTAGTTGAGAATGCCGACGCAGTCGCAAACAATTTAAGAGGGGATGTTCCAGAAAAACTTGGGATTACTTATGATCAGCTTAAACTATATAATAAATCAATTGTTTCAGCACATTGTTCTGCGTACGGAAGAGAGGGACCAAGAAAAAATTGGCCGGGATATGATTATCTTATGCAAGCAGAGGCTGGGTATTTCTCATTGACAGGCGAACCTAATGGACCTCCAGCAAGATTTGGTCTTTCAATTGTAGATTATATGTCTGGTTTGACCATGTCATTTGGACTAGTAAGTGCTATACTATCTGCAAGGTCCACTGGTATCGGAAGAGATGTAGATGTTAATTTATTTGATACGGCCATGTTTAATCAAAGTTATATGGCAGCTTGGACACTCAACACTGATTTTAAAAGTGAAAGATTAGATAGATCAGCTCATCCAATTTTAGTTCCTTGTCAATTGTATAAGACTAAAGATGGTTGGATTTACATAATGTGTAATAAGGAAAGTTTTTGGCCTGTTCTGTGTAAAAAACTAGGTAGGGAGGATCTAATTGATAATTCAAAGTTTGTTGACTTTTCATCTAGGCAAAAACATAGAGACGAAATAACTAGAATTCTTGATAAAGAATTAATGAAAAAAAATACCTCTGAATGGCTGGACGAGTTTGGAGGAGTTGTTCCAGCAGCTCCAATTTTAAATTTAAAAGAGTCTTT
>CACBMD010000040.1 GCA_902539895.1 uncultured SAR116 cluster alpha proteobacterium | reverse complement strand
ATAGATTTAAATAATTGGTTGGATGAAAAATACTTAATCCATATAAATGAAGATGATTATGAAAAGGATGTTTAAATTTTTTTTTTGTTAGCTAGACATAATGTGTTGATCACGTTATAGATAATTTAGCCATAGCCCGGGTAGCTCAGTAGGTAGAGCAGAGGACTGAAAATCCTCGTGTCGGTGGTTCGAATCCGCCCCCGGGCACCACGTTTTCTAGATCAGACTTCAATAAACCGTCAATCACACCCCTTTGATTTATATCTTAGAATCTCAATTTATAGCTTATTTGTCAAAATAATTGTGACTGAGGTGTGACTTAATTAGTTTCAATATTTCTCTAAACTTAATATTCAAGGGTTAGAATTATCCTTGATATAATTTATTACACTTTCTCTATGACGTGAAAATAAGACAACATCTATTTCATCAATTATTTCTCGTGGTGAGTAATATGCGTAATCTCCTAAAAAATAAGGATAATATTGTTTATCCCATCTAGTTAAATATTCATATACCTTGAAGTTAACGTAATAACCCATTTGAGCTTTTTCTGTAAAAACAGAACCTTTTTTAATGTCAAAAATGTCCGTTTTTATAATTCTCATATAATCATCTGGGTCAAATTCTTTTCTAAATCTCGGTCCCCAGAAATAGAATTCAATATTTTCAAGTTTATAAAAAATATTTTTAAATTTTAATTTAAAGTCTGAAAGTACATCTGAAAAAAAGTTGTGAAATACATTACTGAATTGACTTGGTACTGCTTCCCAAAAAATATATACATATGTTCCAGTTGTACCTTCAAAACTACTCTCAATATTAAAAGCTTTATTTTTTTCAAAAGGATTAATAACAAAATCATTCAATTCTTTTATTTTTAATTGTTTTTCATTAATCAAATTTTTATGTTTTCCAGAGAAAAAGCTTTTTTTTTGGTCTTTTAGTAACCCATCAATTAGATCTGCGTCTCTTTCCTTTTCTTTCAAAGCACGTTCATATGTGATGTTATAGCAATTTTTAAAAACGATATTTTTGATATTTTCTATGTCATGATTATCTATAAAAGACACCAAATCTTTTTTTAAATCATCAAATATTGTTCTAATTGTAGGGACTTTTTTTCTTAAATTAAATAATTCTTCATCGCTGATTGCATTCAAATATTGATGTAATGCACCACTGTGATTATGCCTACTCCCTAAGGAAGTAAATTTATTATATTTAATTTTCAAATTATATGCTCATACTTATCTTTAAATTCTGAGTTTATTTCATGATATATACTATCCTCGGGTGAGAGCATATTTTTTGTCTTAATAAAAAAATCATCATCCATTTTTACCAAATCATTTATCCATCCGTGCTTTTCAATAATTTGCATAGATATGCTCATCTCTTTTTTTAGTGAGTAAAAATCCCCAAAACATTCAGCATTATATAAATTAAAACCACCATATCTAATGATATTACAAAATTTATTATGAAAAACTTCAACTTTGTAACCTATATGTTCAATTAGTCTGTGGTTATAAAATCCAAGTTTGTTGAATCTATTAAGCAAGTTATTTATATGTGTACCTCTCTCAAATGGTCTTAAGAAGGGTGCAATGTAAATTAACCAACTAGATCCCATTTCATTGTAGTGACATTTTATTTTATCGACATCTTCGTATTCATAATAATTAAACCTAAGTGAGCCTTGATCTATGTAGCTGGCATCTAAAAGATTAATAATTTGATTTTGCCAATTAAGCAAAATGCTCTGCTTTTCTTCATCATTTAAATTTATATAGTTTAAAATTAATAATACTAAAGCTCCTATGTATCCCCAAAAATGTTCTGGTGGATAATAATCAGAATATAAATGATAGTTTTTTTCTTTATCTTTATGATTGTAGTTTTTGAAAAAGGTATACCACTCAAAAATATCAAAATTCATACATTGGCTATAAAAATTTTGATAGTTTAAACTTTCTTTTATTAATCTGAGATGGTTTTTAAACAATTCATTTTGAGTACCTTTATCATCGTTCCTTTGGTATCCATTTTTCTTAAGACTTTTAAAACAAATTTTTTTCGCATTAGAAGTTTTTGAAAATTCTAAAAGTGCCAGAGAAAACTGTATTGGAGGTATTTGTTCTGATAGCTTACGTCTTTCAAAATTATGAACCTTATCAAGTTTATCAAATTCCCATGGGATTTCATTTTTATACGCAAATATAAGAAAATCTGATAATTTCTTTTTTTTACCAAAGATTAAATTATTTAAGATCATAATTATCCTGTAATAATCAAAATTCTGCTACTGTTGGCACAATTATTAGAACAGAAATTTCACTAAAAATAAAATCGATAATAATTTCAGTTAATTAAAAAAAAGTAAAAAAAATATAGTTTGGGCCTTTTCGAGCGATTCTGGACCTGATATAATGTACATGCTCGATGAGGGCACCTCGCTGCCATACTAGCGTAATCAGTATGCAACAACTTCAGTTAACATCGTAGAAGTTGAATCTCATCTTAAAAAATCGATGCCTGTTTTTTTTAATCTAATTAAGAAGGAGGCCACGATGGCTCTATTTGAAAATAAAACTTATGTAAATGGAAAAGAAATTCTTAGATTTTTTGGATTAACTTCTGAAACAATTAAAGATTGGATGAAAAATAAAGATTTTCCAAAACCTATTAAACCAACATCAAAAACAAGATTATGGAAGTGCTCTGAAATAAGTGATTGGCTTATGGAAATGGAAATAAGACGTGATGATGGAGACTTATAATGCTATCAATACAGTCTTATGGAAATGCAGCTTTGAAGTTGTTAGAAAACGGTTATACCCCAATTCCAATTATACCTAAAACAAAAAGGCCAAGTATAAAAAATTGGCAAAGTATAGAGAATGATTATAACCAAATTGAGAAATTATCTTCAGAACACCCACATGCAGGTGTTGGTGTTCTACTAAATAATTTGATTGTATTTGATATAGATATTCTAGATGACAAATTAAGCCTCTTGGTAAAAAAAATAATAATTAATGAACTTAAAGATACAATTGAAAGAATAGGTAAATTTCCAAAAAGAGCATTATTTTATAGAAGGATTGGTGAAGAATTTAGAAAAAAATCTACTCAATCTTTTGATATTAAAAAAGGAAAGGCTCGATTAGAAATTTTAGCAACTGGCAGTCAGTGTGTTGTTTTTGGAACACATCCAGAAACAAAGCAACCTTATCAATGGATTGAAGACAGTGTTTTAGACACCCAAATTCAAGATCTTCCTAGCGTAAATATAAGGCAAGTGGGAAATATTATTACCCAAACTGAAATACTCCTACGAAATCATGTTGAAACAAAAGAAGTAGTTAGGCCAATTATAAAGACATCAATAAGTGAAAATAGAAAAAAGGAGGGATTAAATGATAACTCCTTAATACGAAGCGCTGTAAAACACATTGATCCTGAAGATTATGATACTTGGATAAAGATAGGCTTTGCTCTTAAAAAGTGTTTTAAAGATGAAGGTTTTGAAATTTTTGATAATTGGTCAAAATATAAAATAGATGGTTCTCCGTGCCCAAATTATCAAAATAAAGACTTTAACAAACAGAAGTGGAATACATTCAATCCAGAAAAAATAGACAAAAGATATATATTTAAACTTGCTAACCAAAATGGTTGGCAAGGAGGTGGTTTTTTTGAAATTGAAAGCAATACACATACCTCAGTTGCAAAATACTTAAAAAAACAATTTGAATTAGATGGTCCAATACCAGTCTATGATGAAGGGGAACTTTGGAGTTATAATGGGTTCTGTTGGGAGATTATTCCTGATAGTGAATTAAGAAAGTTAGTTCATGAACTCGATCAAAAGAAAACTAAATCAGGTAAATTGATACAAGTTAGTAAACAATTTATAGATGGATGCCTTCATGAATTAACGTCAATGTGCTCTCAACCAAGGTTCTTTGAAGAGCAGCCTTTAGGAGTAAATTGTAAGAATGGATTTCTAGAGATTTTTTATAAGAAAAAACCAAAGCTCTTGAAACATGACCCAAACCATAAACAAAGATTTGTAATTGATGCTAGATGGAAAGACGAAGATTTTATATTTTCTGGTTATTTAAAAAAATTAATCAATGGTTGTTTTTCAGGCTTAGATGAAATTGTTAAAGGACAATTGATAAGAGTTATACAACAAATATTAGGAGTAAGTATTACTGGAATTGCAACTAAACTTTCAACACCAATATGTTTTGTTTTATATGGGCCCACTGCAACAAATGGTAAATCACAAATTCTAGAATTAATACGGTCTCTTTTACCTAAAGATGCATGTTCTTCTATACCACCAGCAGATTTAGGCAAGGAACAGTACTTAATAGAATTAGTTGGTAAAATGGCTAATTTGTCTGATGAGTTGTCAGGAGCTAATGCAATACGATCAGATAAATTAAAAGCAGTTGTAACTGGAGACACTGTATCAGGTAAGAGGGTTTATAAACCTGTATGTTCTTTTAAACCAAACGCCATACATATCTTTGCAACTAATGTTCTTCCAAATTTTAGGGGAGGAGTGGATGAGGGAATTAATAGAAGGGTAAAAGTAATACCATTCGATCGAACTATTCCTGTAGATGAAAGAGTACCAAGAATTGCAGAAAAAATTGTTTTAAAGGAAAAGAATCAATTATTTAATTTTGCTATAAAAGGAGCAATCGATGTAATTGAAAATGAGGGTTTCTTAATTCCAGATTCAGTTGAACAGTCTACAGCTCAATGGTTCGAGGATTCTGATTCAATACTATATTGGTGCAAGGAAAATCACCTTCATGATTTATTGGATAAAAGCAAGAAATTATCACTCACTGAAGCTTATTCTGCTTTTAAAAAACATATGGAAGAAATAGGCGATGGTGAGTATGTGCCATCCAGGTCTAGATTTGTTCAAAGAATTAGGCAATTTGTAAGAAATGACGTTGAGCTTGAAATGGGTAGAGATAAACATTCTAATTTTATAAGACTTAAGCAGTTGGTGTACTAGTGTAGATATTTATCTGATACTTTTAAATGTAAAAATAAAATCAAAAAACTTTTAACAAATTGACCTACACTCCTACATCCCTAGTGCATTTGCTTAGCCCAATCTTTTCGCCAATTCTTTTTCAAATGTCCATTGTCAATGAACCATGTTTCGAGTTCTTTTAATTCACTTCGAATTATTCTTCCTTGCTCTGCTCTGGCTTTAGCTTTTGCTCTTTCGATTTTTGTAAAGCGTCCATGTTTAGTTTTGGAATCTGCTAATCTTTTTAAACCTTCCTTGGTCCTTGGACCTGTGCTTGCACCTCCATGAAGTCTGCATCGACCTACTGGTAATTTAGCTGGACGTTGACAAGGTGTACCTTTTCTAGTTTTTGCTTCACATCTTTTGCCTGGCCAGTTAGGGCCAAAACGCCAAGGTATGCCTTTTAGAAGGTTGTTTTTTGTTATCTTATTAATTCCACCGATATAGGGTTTTTATCAAATCCTAATTATATTATATCAAAGGAGAAGGTTTTCTTGGATATAAAACTAAACCTAAGTTAAAATAAAACTAAATTTTATTTTTTGACATTTTAACATCCAAAATATCTTGTAATATGTTTGAAATAATATTTAATTTTTTACTAATGCTCTCTTGTTCATTCATTATACTGCATTTATAATATGATCTTTCTTTATATTTTTTGTTATTTATCCAAACATAGAGTTTTAAATTCTGTCTTTGAATTTCATATAGATCCTTTTTATCATTCCAACTAATATAAAGACTTGACCTTTTGGCTTTAGTAAGTTTTTTTTTGCTAACTATTACTTTATCATCATTTCTTTTTATGAAATGAAATAAAACGTGATCTTTTTTAAATTGGAAGAATATTTCTTTTAATTGTAATTCTTTATCGATTTCAGTTTGACAATAATCGTTTTGAGGAACGTAATTTATTTTCCAATCATCGAGACATTTACAGTAAAGTTTTTTTCCAATGAGGTTATCACCAAAACAAATGCTTGGGAATAAAAGAAAAAAAACACAAAAGAGTCTGTACTTCATCACACACCTATCAATACCGTAATTCTACCACAATTATTTTACATTTATAATGGCATGTTTAAAATTTTGTTAGTTTTTTTGACATTTTTTAGCTCGATGGTTTCAGGAAATAATATTACTGAAATTAAAATTACTTACTATCAAAATGGAAATATTTACTCGAAAACAACAGCATTTTTGAGCCTATTTATTTT
>CACBMD010000039.1 GCA_902539895.1 uncultured SAR116 cluster alpha proteobacterium | reverse complement strand
AAATGTAAATGCAACTGGCATCCACGCAAATATTTTAGCCTGTATAGGGTCCGGTGGAGTTGGGTTTAGTCTTTGCTGTAAAAACATAGTCACACCCATTAACAATGGCCAAATACCAATATTTAAAAAGTCTGGTAAAAATGATGTACTATAGGGAAGCAAACCAAACAGGTTAAAAATACTGGTTGGATCTTGAACAGATAAATCCTTAATCCAACCAAAAAAAGGGGTTTGTCTCATTTCAATTGAAACAAATAAAACCTTATATAAAGCAAAAAAGACTGGAATCTGAACTAAAATTGGCAAACATCCAGCCGCAGGATTCACTTTTTCTTTTTTATAAAGGTTCATCATCTCTTGGTTTAATTTTTGTCGATCGTCACCAACTCTTTCTCTCAATTTTTGAATCTGAGGTGTTAGTACTCTCATTTTAGCCATGCTCTTGTAGGATTTATTTGCTAATGGAAAAAATAATAATTTAACAATTACTGTTATTGCTAAAATTGCTAATCCAAAATTACCTAAATAATCATTTGCCCAAGATAAAGCATAAAAGAAAGGTTTCGTTAAAAAATAAAACCAACCAAAATCAATAGCCAAGTCAAAATGTTGAATATTAAATTTTTGTTCGTATTCATCAAATAAAGCTAGTCTTTTTGCTCCTGCAAATGTTCTTGATAAAAACTCACCTTTAGAGTTCGCAGAAATAGTTACAGCATTTCCTAAAAAATCGGTTTGATATTGTCCGCCATTTGAACTTAGTTTTCTAAAGGTAAAGTTGTATTTTTGGTTTTGATCAGGTAATAAAGCCGTCATCCAATATTTGTCAGTCAATCCAATCCAACCACCTAATTCATCTGGCTTTATATTAATACCATTTTTGCCAGCCTCTGTTAAATCACTATAACTTTGTTCAGACAATGTTCTATCAAAAACCCCAAGAGGACCTTCATGCAATACAAAAAAATCAATTGTTTCTGGTTCACCAGCTCTTCTAATTAAACCATATGGGTATAAAGTAACTGACTTAGCAGAATTATTTTCTACCCTTTGGTTAACAGTGATCATAAAAGTATCGTCAATACTTATGTCTTGATAAAAATTAAATCCTTCGCCATTATTCCATTTTAAAGTTACAGTTTTTTCAGGAGTTAAAATATTACTTGATGACTGCCATAGTGTTTTACCATTAGGGACTTTAACTCCATCCGGGCTACTCCATCCAAATTCAATAAAATATGGTGTGCTACCATTAGACTTTAATAATAATTTAATCATATTACTCTCAGGCTCGAGCGTTTCTCGATACTGTGTTAAGGTAATATCATCAATTCTTGCACCCCTTAATGAGATGGACCCAGATACCTCTTTACTTTCCATTGAAATTCTAGGAACTGTTGTATTTTGATCATTTGGCTCAGTATTATCTGATGTAATAATTCCGTTACCTATATTTTCAGGCAAAGGAATGTTTGAAGTGTCATTATTTTCTTTTGTGATTTTTTCTTGTTGATATAAATCTTTTTTGGGATCAACAAATAATATTTGATAGCCTATGAGCACAGCCATCGATAAGCAAATTGCTGCAACTAAATTTCTTGTTTCTGGGTTCATTTTTTCTCGCTCAATTCATATCTAATAGAAATACATATCTTATTTTTTATATTTGTTTAACCTAAAGTACCTTTTATTAAAAGTAATGAATTAAATAATTCATTTTATAGGATCATGTCCACTTTTCCCCCATGGATGACATTTAATAATTCTTTTAAAACCTAACCAAATCCCTTTTTTTAAACCAAACTTTATTATCGAATCTTTTGTGTATTCAGAACAAGTGGGTAAGTATCTACAATTATTTCCTAACAAAGGTGAAATAATATATTTATAACAATCAATTAAAGTAATTGAGGAAGATGTTAAAAATCTTTTCATCATAATCTCCTCAAACATTGTTTCACTTGATTGTACATCTCAAAAAAGGAAGCCTTTAAAATTGACTGTTTTGCTATTAGAACATAACTATATTTTTCTTTAAACAAAATATTGTCTTCTTTTAGCATGCTTGAGATTAATGCCCTCATTCTCCTTTTTGCCCTATTTCTTTTTACTGCATTACCAATTCTTTTAGTTGCTGTGAAACCAAAGATCAGCCCTTGATCTGATGTATTAGGATTGCAATACTCTTGTAAAATGAAATTTTTGTTATGGGTTTTTTGCCCATATTTATTTGATAAAACAAAATCTCTTCTTTTCTTTAAAGTTACAAGTTTCATTTTACCATCTCATAAGCTATTAATTTAACAAACAAGATATAGAAATAATTACGATAATTTAAGCTGAGAGCCTTTTTCTTCCTTTTGCTCTTCTACTACGAATTACATTTCTTCCACCAACAGTAGACATTCTGGATCTATAACCATGTCTTCTTTTTCTAACTAAATTACTAGGTTGGAATGTACGTTTCATTGTGTTCCTGTATTAAATACAGCCTCTCATATTTTTTTAAGTGTTTTTAGACACTTTGTATCAGTTAGTCAATATGATTATTTTTGTGTACGCTCAGAAATTGTAGGAGCTGGCTTCATTTCCATATCCCAAGGAAAATATATCCATGTATCTTGAGAAACTTCTGTTATAAATGTATCAACCTGTTCTCTACCACTTGGCTTAGCATATACTGTTGCATAATGAGCATTAGGTAAACTTGATCTGATAGCTTTAATAGTTTCACCAGTATCTACAAGATCATCAACTATTAGCCAACCTTCACCATTGTCAGCGACACTAGATTCTTTCAAAACTTTTATATCACCCTTAGTTTTTTGATTGTAAGATAAAACACAAAAGGTATCGATTAATCTGATATCTAATTCTCTTGCTACTATAGCCGCAGGTACCAGTCCTCCTCTTGTAACAGCAATTATTCCTTTATAAGGCTTAAGTTCCGATAAACGCCAAGCTAGAGCTTTGCTATTTCTGTGAATCTCTTCCCAAGACACTGGAAAAGATTTGTCATATGTATTATTATTAATCATGTATTATATATAAATGTAAAGTTGATATTTTCTACACTAAAATTAAATAAAATATAATATTTATTTTCTTACTTGATTATAACTTTTTATGCAGATAACTATTATAAAAATTTATAAAGTGCGCTCGTAGCTCAGCTGGATAGAGCACTAGACTACGAAAAAAGTTACTTTAATTTGACTTAATTGTCTTACTGAAAAACATTCACTAATTTATTAAGTAAAGAAGTAAATCAACGAATTTAAACTCTACTGTAAAAAGTATATTTTGGTATAAAAATTGCTGTT
Source organism: uncultured SAR116 cluster alpha proteobacterium (assembly GCA_902539895.1). Taxonomy (GTDB): domain Bacteria; phylum Pseudomonadota; class Alphaproteobacteria; order Puniceispirillales; family Marisalimonadaceae; genus Marisalimonas. Next base: position 3,718 of record CACBMD010000039.1, on the reverse strand, counting down.
GTATAAAATGCAACAATAAACAATTAAAATTGGCAGAGTTAATTTCAAGAAAAACAATTGAAACTATTATAAATTATTAATTTTATGGAACTTACTATCCAACAAGCACTACAGCAGGGTATTACTGCACATCGAGAAGGCAAGCTTCAAGAGGCTGAAAATTTATATAAGGCAATTTTGCATTCCCATCCAACACACCCTCACGCTAACCATAATCTAGGCGTATTGTCAGTTTCTATTGATAGAGCCGAGGCAGCTTTGCCATTATTTAAAACCGCTCTCGACGCCAACCCAAGGATAGAACAATTTTGGCTAAGTTACATTGCTGCGCTTATCAAAGAAAAACAGTTTGAAAATGCAAAGCAAGTCATCGAGCAGTCAAAAAAGCAAGATGTGGCAGAAGAAAAATTAAATGTCCTGAAGGCACAAATAGCTAACATAAACAAACAAGATACTGTTGAAAGTGTAAGCCCATCTCAGGAACAACTCAGTAATTTATTAGAGTATTATCAAAATGGACAGTTAGATGACGCAGAAAAGCTAGCTGTATCTACTACTACCGAGTTTCCCAAAAATCAATTTGGCTGGAAAATACTAGGCGCAGTATTAGCAGCAACAGGGAGAAATTCTGAAGCCGTTAATGCTAATCAAAAAGCAGTTGCATTATCTCCTCAAGATGTTGAAGCCCACTACAATTTGGGCATCACGCTCATAGAACTAGGAAGATTAGACGAAGCTCTAGCAAGCTATACACAGTCGATAGCGTTGAAGCCTGAGTTTGCTGAAGCCCACTACAACTTGGCTAACACGCTCATAGAACTAGGAAGATTAGACGAAGCTCTAGCAAGTTATAAGCAAGTGATAGCTCTGAAGCCTGGGTTTGCTGAAGTCCACAACAACTTGGGTAACACGCTTAAAGAACTAGGAAGATTAGATGAAGCGCTAGCAAGCTATACACAGTCGATAACGTTGAAGCCTGAGTTTGTTGAAGCCCACTACAATTTGGGCATCACGCTCCAAGAACTGGGAAGATTAGACGAAGCGCTAGCAAGCTATACACAAGCGATAACGTTGAAGCCTTACTATGGCGAAGCCCTTGTAAATCTTAGTATTGTAATCCAAAAAATGAGATTCAATTCATCAAACCCCAAGCTCTATCTCCCATTAGCTGAACTGTTAACTGCCGAAAGTTTGAGGAGCCCTAGAGATATGGCTGGAAGTATTTTAAGTCTCTTAAAGCAAGATGCTCAAATCAAGGATTTACTGCTTAAGAAAAATTCTGCTGTTAACTTTAAAGTGGCAACCTCAGTAATTAAAAGTTTAAATAAACTTCCACTTCTTCATCATCTGATGCGTTTATGTCCTCTTCCTGAACTTGAGTTTGAAAAACTCTTTGTTGCGGTGAGAAGTTTGCTTCTTAAAAATCTGGATAAGATGAAAGTATCTGCTGAAATCATCTATTTCTTATCGTCACTTTCTCTTCATTGTTTCACTAATGAATATATTTACATTGAAAGTGATGAAGAGGTTCATTTAATTGGTGAACTGCAAACTGAAATTTCTCAAACCTTAGCACAATCAAAGCAGCCAAAAGTCATAAAAATTTTGTGTTTAGCGTCTTATCGTCCTTTACACCAATATGATTGGTGTCAAAAGCTAAAGGCTCTTGATAATTTAGAAGAGGTTAAGAAAAGGTTGATAGAGGAACCAGTTCTCGAAAAAATGATAGCTAAAGACATTCCTGTGTTAGAAAAAATATCAGACGATGTATCGGTTAAAGTTAGGGAGCAGTATGAAGAGAATCCTTATCCAAGATGGGTGAAATTAGGAGTTTCGACAAAGACAAAACCAATTGTTGCAGTTTGTGATGAGTTAAATCTTAAACTTTTTTCCAAAAACATTAAAAACGTTGCTGCTCCAGCCATACTTGTTGCTGGGTGCGGCACGGGAGAGCATTCGATAGGAACTGCTTCTCGCTTTTCTAATTGTCATGTCACTGCTGTTGATTTAAGCCTTGCAAGCCTGGCTTACGCACAGAGGAAATCTAATGAGTTAGGTTTTACTAACATAGATTATTTGCAAGCAGATATTTTACATCTTCATCAAATAGGTAAGAAATTCGACATCATTGAAAGTGCGGGTGTTCTTCATCATATGGATGACCCAATAGCTGGATGGAGAGTTCTCGTGAATTTGTTAAAGCCTGGTGGTTTGATGGGTATTGGTTTGTATAGTGAATTAGCACGACAACATATTGTAGAGATTCGAAAGGAAATAGCTTCTCTAGGACTAGGAACATCTGCAACTGAAATCAGAAAATTTAGGCAATCATTAATAGAATCATTTGACGAGAATCATCGACTATTAATTAAGTCATCTGATTTTTTTAGTATGAGTACGTTAAGAGACTTAGTATTTCACATACAAGAGCATCGTTTTACTTTGCTAGAGATCAAAAACTGTGTCGAAAAGCTGGGGCTAAATTTCTGCGGGTTTGGAAATGAAGACATTATCTCAAATTTTAGAAAGTTTCATAGTAAAGACGCAGATATCTATGATTTAGAACTGTGGCATCAATTTGAGGAAAACAATCCTCTAACTTTCGGTAGTATGTATCAGTTTTGGTGCCAAAAACCATAAACACAATCCCATTGGCAATCTATCAGTTAAACTTCCAAGTTTGTTAGATACGATTGAGGATCAAATGAATTTGTGTTAGATAAATGAATGTTTGATGATTTTTTTAGCGAATTTAATGTATAAAAATGGTGGCACTTCTGGTGGTACCTAGATTTTGACTAAAAATGAAGCTAAAAAAGTCAATAAAAACAATGCGCTCGTAGCTCAGCTGGATAGAGCACTAGACTACGAATCTAGGGGTCAGGAGTTCGAATCTTCTCGAGCGCACCACTTCTTTCTTTTTAATATCAATTAGTTAAAAGAATGGAGTATAAATGTACCCCAGAGAATACTAAGTTTTGACACAGATTTGACACAGTAAGGCAGTGAAATGTATACTAACTAGAGGTGGAAATATGATACAAAATTATATTCAATGGGAAAAAAAACAAATAGATTGGTGGAAAGAAAAACTTGGTATTTCAAATCATGGAGTTGCCTGGATATCATTCATCAAGGGTGTTTTAGTAGGATTGTTAGTTTATCACTTTTTTATACTTTAAGATTTCAGAGGTAGTTAAATATTATGAGTAAAGATTTTAAAGTTTTTTTGGGAGTTGCAGGTTTTTTAGTTTTGTTAAAAGGTTATATATTTTTTAATATAAATCCTGCTATGTACCTCAACCCTATAATAAATTAGTATTGATAAATTTACCCCTACTCCAAAAAATTCAAAAGTTTATTAGGTTTGGTTGTTATTCTATTATTTTTTTATTGTTGATTTTTATTTGGATTAGATTTTCTTATGTGATTCATTTTTAGAAAAAATATAAAGTTCCAAGAATTAACAAAACCCAACAAAGAGTTTCAATACTCACAACTTTATAAAATGTTTTAAGTCCTTTCCCCATTTAAATTTCTTGTCTCTATTTTAGCAAATATAAAATATTTATAATAAAAGGTACTGAAATTGCATTTATAATGGAAGTAATTTTCCTCCCTTGAATTGTAAGAGAGTCTTCGGACTCTTCATATTTTACTTATCTTTTTTGGTTTGCTCTAAAACGACACCATATAAGAATCATGAGAGTCAGAACTA
>CACBMD010000038.1 GCA_902539895.1 uncultured SAR116 cluster alpha proteobacterium | reverse complement strand
TAATTTAGCCAATCTTAAACCTACAGCATTTGCAGCTGAACCGCCAATACCAGAGTCAATTTCATCAAAAATAATTGTTCTATTTTGCATTTCAGTTTCAAGTACAACCTTTATAGCAAGTAAAAATCTAGATAGTTCACCCCCAGATGCAATTTTATTAATTGGTTTTTTATCCATTCCCGTATTAGTTGAAGCAAAAAATGTGACCTTATCAATTCCATTAATAGAACAGCTCTCAAAATTAATTTCTTCAAATTTAATTTCAAAATTTGCATTTTCTAATTTTAAGTAAGGGAGTTCCTCGTTGATTTTATTGGACAATTTAATTGCTGATTTTTGTCTGCTTTCCGATAGTAATTTACTATTTAATACAAAATTTTCTTTAGCTTTATTATATTGATCTTTAAAGTAATTTAAGTTTGAGCTGTTTTTATTAAGTTCTTCTAACTTTTCCTCTAATTCTTTTTTTATTATTATTAGGTCATCAACTTCACACTTGTGTTTTCTTGCTTGTGAACGTAATTCGTAAAGTCGATCATCAATCGTTTCTAAGTTTTCTGTTTTTTCATTTAAGTCTATGCTTTTTTTATTTGCAAATGTCTTTAATTCTTCAATCTCTAATTTAGTTCTATAAATTGAATCTATAGCTTCATCTAAATTAGATTGTTCATAAGATTTGAGGTCATCAAATTCCTTCAATAATTTATTTATTAAATCTTCTAATCCGTTTTCGTCTTCTATAATAGATTTGGCTTTAATTATTTTATTATAAATTTTTTCACGGTTACTTAACAATTGTTTGGCCTGATTTAATTCTTTTTCCTCTCCATTTTTAGGGTCTAAAATAAGTAGTTGATCCAGTGAATCTTTTGTCCATTCACTATCATCATTTAATTCTTTTTCTTTCTTTTCTGCTTCATTTATAAGATTTTTTAAACTTTTCATCTCTTCAAATGAAATTTTAGTATCATCAATTAACTTATTATGATTAGAAAAATTATCTAACAGTGATAAATGAGTTTTTATATCTAAAAGACCTCTATCTTCAAATTGACCTTGAATTTCGATTAAATGGTCAGTTATCTCCATAAGTGCGCTTCTAGTTATAATAGTGTCATTAACTAGACATTTTGATTTTCCATCTGCTTTGATCTGACGTCTAATTATTAGTTCATCTTCAAATTCTATATCATATTTTTGTATAACTTTAACTACTGGATGTTCTTCATTGATTTGAAATATTGCAGTTACAGAGGCATCACTTTCACCATGTCTAATTAGGTTAAAATCAACTCTGTTACCAATAATTAGACCCAAGCTATCAAGTAGAATTGACTTACCAGTTCCAGTTTCACCTGTTAATACTGAAAGCCCTTTTCTGAATTCTATTTTGATTGACTCTATAAGGACAATATTTTTGACAATTAATTCTTTAAGCATTTTCTTATTAAAAAAAATCTTTGAAATAATTTATAATTGAAAATTTATTATCTTTTTGTTGATTGAGTTCATATTTATTTTTAAGTAAATTTTTACTTAATTTTGTCCAATCATTTTTAGGGAAATTATAATCAAGTAATGCATTACTTTTAATAGCTTCATTTTTTAATCCAACCATTAGAAAAGCTTCACTTAATCTATATAGTGTTTCTGGAATAATAGAGGTATTTTGGTAATTTTGTAGTATAAATTTAAATCGTTTGATTGAACTTCCTGGTGCACCTTTTCTTAAATAAAATTTTCCAACATTTAATTCATTTTTTGCAAGTGTATTTTCTAATAATTGCATTTTTAATTTTGCATCTTTAGCGTAAGATGTATTAGGGTATTTGGTGATAATCAGTTTGAAATAGTTTAATGATTTAATTGAGGTACTTGGATCTCTATCTTCATCAGAAACCTGTGCATAGTAACACATGGCCAATAAATAGTGAGCATATTCTGTCAATTCTCCTTTTGGATTCATTTCTATATAAGAACTTAATTTTGTTACTGCTTTTTTGATATCATTTTTTTGATACAGTGAATAGGCCGACATTATTTCTGAATTTGATGATAAAGAAGAAAAAGGATAATTTAAAAAAACCTTGTCAAATTCTAATGTTGCTGAACTGAAATTACCTTTTTTAAGTGAAGCTAAACCTTTCGAGTATAATTCTATGTCTGATGATTGAGATACTTTGTTAATAGATTTAGTATTGGTACAATTTGATAATGCAAATATTAGGAAAAATATTTTAAGAATAGTTAAATTATTTTTTATGAGTTCTACCATGATTTTTCTAAACTAATATGTAATTATACAATTTTATTATGAAAAATAAGGTTTGTATATTAAAATCAATTCGATATTAATTATAAAATATTAGGCAACACAATTTATTTGAGTTGAGGCGTTATTATTATCAATTAAATCAAGAAATTTATCATTGTTATTTTGAGGAGTTACATCTTCAATGCTGTAATTATTTTTATTTTTTAGTATTTCCCTAATAAGTTGTTGGTTTAAATTATGACCAGGGGCAAAACAATCAATATTCCCAACTAATTGCATACCTAGTAAATAAAAATCACCAATACAGTCTAGAGTTTTATGTTTTACAAATTCTTTTTCAAATCTTAATCCCTCTGGATTTAATATTTTATATTTATCAACTACAACAGCGTTATTTAAATTACCTCCAATAGCAAGTCCAGCAGTTCTCATTTTTTCGATATCTTCATAAAGAGTATAGGTTCTAGCTTTTGATAAATCATTGATAAAATTGTCTTGTGTGTGTGTATAAAAATATTCTGAATGTCCAATTATGGTTTCAGGATAATTAATAGAAATGTTAATAGATAATGTATTGGATGGAGTGATTGAAATAAATCTATTTCCACTTTTTACTTCTACTTTTTTTAGAACCTTAAAAAATTTCCTTCTTTTATTCAATGCTTTTATGCCAGAGTCTAGAATTCTTTTCACATATTCGTTGGAGCTTCCATCTAATGCAGGTAATTCTGAAGAGTTAAGTTTAACAATAGCATTATCTATACCTAATGCGCTAAATGCCGCCATTAAGTGCTCAATGGTAGCAACAAAATTTCCGCTAGAGTTTGCTATTTTTGTACATAATCTAGATTCAACCACATTATCAATTACAGCTTTGATAAGGTTATTATTTTTTAGATCAGTTCTTTCAAAAATAATTCCAGTATCATATTCAGCAGGCTCTATAATAATTGATACCGCTCTACCACTATGAATACCAACCCCTGAAAAATGAATTTTTCTTTTAAGAGTTTTTTGTAATAAAATATCAGATGTTGATGTATTAATATAATTCATATTCAATTCCTCAAGAGTATGTTTATAACTCTTTTTTATTAAATACAAATCACATATAATTACCAAATATTTCAATCTACATTAATTTGCTTGCCTTCTTAAAAAAGCTGGAATTTCTAATACTTTTTCGTCTATGTGTTCATCACCATGTTCAATTTCAGTTAAGTCAATCTGATGTTTGTCAATTGTGGTATGATCTTCATTCTGAAACAGATCAAAGTTATTGTTTTTATTTTCGAAAACTTCGTCATTTTTATCTTTGTTTTGTAAATTTTGAACTTCTTGATTAGAGTTAGTTATCATATTAGTTTTTTCAAACTCCTTTTCAATAATTTCATCTTTTTGTAGGTTTAAATTTGGTTCTAATTTAATTTCATTTATCTTATCTCTACCAAAAAAAGATGAAACACGATTCAACAAAGATACGGGCTTAGATTGAGTAAATTGATTTTCAGGTTTGTTGTCGAAAATTGATTTGAGTTCTTCATTATTTATGTTGAGGCTAGGAGAATTCTCATCCACAACAGGCTCATTTTCTTGTTTTATATCTAACCTGTCAATCTCAGATACTAAGTCAATTTGATCAATACTGCTTTTCTCTAAAACATCTAAATGGTCGCCGAGAGAAACTTTCTCTGTTTTATATTCAGAATCCTCTGTTTCTAGACTTAAATTTTCATTTTTTGAAATGAGTTGATCTTTATTTATTACATTTTCAAAATAATCACGATTTTCATTTCTATTTATACCAGTTGCAACTACTGATACTTTTATTATTCCTTCAAGATTATTGTCAATAGATGATCCAAAAATAATATTTGCATTTTCATCTACTTCATTTCTAATTTTACTTGCTGCTTCATCAACCTCAAATAATGCCATATCAGGGCCGCCTTGAATATTTAGTAAAATTGATCTTGCGCCTTTAATATTTGTGTCATCAAGGAGTGGATTGTTAAGGGCAGCTTGTGCTGCATTTTTAGCTCTATTTTCTCCTGAACTTTCACCTGTACCCATCATGGCATTACCCATGTTTGCCATTACAGTTTTGATGTCAGCAAAATCTAAATTAATCATCCCAGGATTAGTAATTAAATTTGTTATACCACAAATACCTTGATAAAGAACATCATCAGCCATTTTAAATGCTTCAGCAAAAGTAGTTTTTTCATTAGCTATTTTAAAAAGATTTTGATTTGGGATTACTATTAATGTATCTACATTTTCTTTTAACAAAGACAGACTTTTTTCTGCTACATCCATTCGTTTTTTACCTTCAAAATCAAAAGGTTTAGTTACTACTGCAACTGTTAATATCCCTTTTTCTCTAGCTGCTTTAGCTATGATTGGAGCCGCTCCTGAACCAGTTCCTCCACCCATACCAGTAGTGATGAATAGCATATTAACATCACTTAATTCAGCAATTATTTCTTCAATTGATTCTTCTGCGGCTTTTTCACCAGTTTCTGCATCAGAACCCGCCCCTAGTCCTAAAGTTATACTTTTGCCAAGTTGTATTTGTTTCGATGTGAGGCTTCTTGACAAAGCTTGACCATCTGTATTTGCAACTAAAAAATCTATATTTTCTATTTTTTCACTAATCATAGTGTTCACTGCATTGCCTCCAGCGCCTCCAACTCCAATCACAGATATTTTAGGTTTTGTGTCGTTTATGTTTTCTGGTATTGTAATATTAAGGGTCATTTTTTTCTCCTTTACTAAGTTATTGTTAGAGTTAATTTATAAATTCCGATCAAACCAATTACCTAATCTTCCAAAATATTTTAATATTCCTCCTTCCATTTTTTGTAAGTTGAAATTTTTTTCTTTTTCTAGACTTTTAATAAGTAAGCCTGTTAAACAAGCAAAAGAGGGCGTTTGAACAATTTCAGGCAAGTCAATTAAACCAATAGGTCTTCCGATTCTTACGTTAGATTTAAAGTAATTCATTGCAAACTCTCTTATATTGCCAAGATTTGCTCCACCACCACATAAAATAAACTTATTAATATAATTCTCGTTAATTTTTAGGCGACTTAATCGTTCATGAACAAGTTCAAATATTTCTTCAACTCTAGGCTTTATTATTGCAGTTACCATGGCTTTTGGTATCTTTTGTGTAACCAAATCGCCTTGATCAGATATAACTGGGATGTCAAGGTTTATATATTCATCAGTTTCATGAGAAAGAGTTGATCCGTGTAAAATTTTTACTTTTTCTGCATCCTCTGATTTTGTCCCTAAGCCTTTAACTATATCACTAGTAATGTGCAAACCACCAATCGGTATACAGTCTGAAAAAATTATTTTATTATTTAAAAATACTCCAATACTTGTTATGTTTGCTCCAAGATCTATTATCACAGCTCCATTGTTTTTTTCATCTTCTAGTAGTGTTGATGCTCCTGATGCTTCAGGATTAATATAGAATTTTTCAACAGATAAGTGGCATAAATTTATTGCACTAGACAAATTTTTAATTACGGATTTTTGACCGTAAGTAAAGTTCATTTCGGTAGTAAGAGTGTCTGTGTATATTCCTATAGGGTTGTCTACACCGGTAGTATTATCAAGATAATATTTAATTACTGATGAAGATAATAATTGGTAGTTATCAATTTGATAATTGTTTTTAAATTTAATAATTTTTAATATATCGTTTTTTTCAACTCTTCCATTTTCTATTTTTAATTTATTTCTAAAAATTTTTGTAAATGGTCTTCCACCTGAAAGATTGCAGATTACTTTATTTATATTAAATCCTGCCATGGTTTCAGCACCTTCAACAGCTCTTGCAATTGAATTTGCAATTTCTTTCATATCAGTTATTTGACCATTTGAAATTCCTAGAGAAGCGTGTTGTCCAAAACCAAGAGCCTTTACTTGAATATTATTATTTTTTACGGGGGTTCCAATCAAACATGATACTTTACTATTACCAATGTCTAATACAGTAAATATATTTTTAGATTTATTTATACTATTCATAACTGTCATGAGTTTTTCTTTTTATAAATTAGATTTTTATCTATATTAATCTTACCAAGAATTTGACTTGAGTTTCTGAGGTCTAACTCTGTAAGGTCAAGATTTAATATGTTGAATTTTTTATCAAGGTACAATACCTTTCCCCATGCCTTTTCCACACTGTCGCTTGGTAATCTAATTGTAAGACCTTGGTTAAAATGTACGTCCCATCTTCTTTCATTTACATATGTGAGAGACCAGATGTTTTTTGAAAATTCTTTATTAATACCTAATATATTTAAAATTGAGTGAGCATTTTTATGTGCATTTTGTCCAATGACGATGGGTAGATAATTCTTGAATTCCTCTAAATTCTTTTCAAATATCACATCACCAGATTTAGTGATTAAAATATTTCCATATCTATTTTGCCATATAGCAATTGGTTTCTTTTCTGTTAATGATATTCTAATAGTATTAGGATAAATTATTTCTATATATGCTTTTTTTATCCAAGAATTATTCTTAATTTCTTTATAAATATTTTTAATATTTATGTTAAAAATATTTATATCATTGTAGGAATTGATAATTTTGATAATTTCATTTTTATTAAGATGATTTACACCTGATATTTCAATATTTTTAATTACGAAACCGTTATTTATTAAGGTTGTATTTAAAAAATTAAACTTTATATCAGTTAAGGAGTTGTTTGTTTTAGTTAGAAGATAAAAACTTGTAAGAAATAAAATTAGAATTAT
>CACBMD010000037.1 GCA_902539895.1 uncultured SAR116 cluster alpha proteobacterium | reverse complement strand
TAGATGCTGTAGTTGGTGCAAAAGGAAGCCCCCTTCAATTGATATTATCTTCTATTCATCATATAGATATTCCTACTGGAAATATAAGCTATAAAAACGCTAGAAAGATCATTAAACACCCAGCCATTAAAAGTGCAATACCAATTTCATTGGGCGATAATTTCCAAAATTTTAGAATAGTTGGGACTAACAAAAGTTTTTTAAAGTTATATAAAGCAAATATAATTTCAGGTACCGACTGGTCACAACCAATGGAAGCTGTAATTGGTTATAATGTGTCTAAAATCACAAAATTAAAAATTAACAAGTTTTTTGTTGGCTCACACGGTTTAATTGACACCGGAGATGTTCATGCAGAACAACCTTATAAAGTTGTCGGTGTTTTAAAAAAAACCGGAACTATATTAGACAATTTAATTTTAACAAGTTTAGATAGTGTTTGGAACTTACATTCTGTTACAAATAAAGATAAATTAGAGATTACTTCATTGTTGTTAAAATACAAAAATAAGACATCATCTTTCTCTTTTCCTCGTTTAATTAACAAAGGTACAAACATGCAAGCTGCCAGTCCTAGTTTTGAAATTTCAAAACTACTTAAACTTACTGGTAATGCTCATAGAATTGTTGATTACTTGAGTGTACTAATAATAATATTATCTTTCATGGGAATCTTGTTCACTTTATTAAATAACATAAATGAAAGGAAATATGACTTAGCAGTGTTGAGAACACTTGGATTTTCAAGATGGAAATTATTTTCCATTATTTTATCAGAAGGAATGATTATTTCTATTTTTGGTAGCACTATTGGTCTAATATTTGGATATATAGTATATGAAAGCATGTACTATTTTTCTATTGTAGGTAGAAGCTTAGAGCTGGGGCAGTTTAATTTTTTAAATGACTTATTTTTAATTTGGATAATCGTAAACATAATTACCTTTATAACCTGCCTAGTTCCATGTATAAAAGTTTATAAGCAGAATATAAGATCTACTTTATTAAATAGTTAAAATTTACATATTTATGACGTTGATTTTATTGAAGGAGAATTTTTGAATTTGAGATTTCTATTTATAATTGTTTTAACCTTTTTTTGTAATAAAGCATTTGGGTTTGAAAAATTTAGCCTTAATGATATTGACCCTTATGAAAATATTATTGTAGAGGATATGTTTGAACCATTAAAGGTCACGGGAGATGCTTTGCCATGGCAATTATTTGGTAAGACTAAGGAAGTAGAAGATTGTACAATTGATAAAGATGGTTTTGATTACTGTCTTATCAAACCAATTTATGACGATAAAATTAAAAAGTATAATGGGGAAACTGTAACTATAATGGGATATATGTTTCCATTAGAAGAATCTGAAAAACAAAGAAAGTTTTTAATAGGACCGTACCCTTTAAGTTGTCCTTTTCACTACCACGTTGGGCCTTCTCAAGTGATTGAGATAAAATCAGATAATCCAATTGATTTTTCATTTGATCCAATAACTATTAAGGGCAAACTCAAAATAAAATTCAACGAGGAAACTGGTTCATTCTTTTACCTAGAAACTATTAGGTCTTAATTTATAAAGTATCAGATACGCCCCATATATTCGTTACCTGACTTGATAAAACCCCACCATTTCCATGAGCAACAGATAATTTAGCATTATCAATCCAGCCACCATTTAGTCGTTGACCAACATCATCACCTGAAGCATTTCTTAACTGCCTTAAAGCTTCTAAAGTTACAAAAAGACCATACATTCCAGGATGGACACAGGATAACCCACCACCATTAGTGTTAACTTTTAAGTTTCCAGTAGGTCCTATATTATTATTTTTTACAAGTTCTTTCGCTTCTCCTTTTTTACAAAAGCCAAGGTCCTCTAAGAACAAAAGAGTATTTATTGTAAATGCGTCATATAATTGAATAGTACTCATATCATTTGGGTTATAACCAGACATACTAAATGCTCTTTTTCCACTTTCAATCGCTGATGTTTGTACCAAATCAGGCATTTCAGAAATCATACGATGGTGATGTTCCATTGCTGCACCAAGAAGATAAATAGGAGTGTTTTTGGTATCTTTTGCCCTATCTGATCTAGTCATTACAACAGCCGCACCCCCATCTGTTACCAGACAACAATCTAATTTTCCGAGAGGATCAACAATAGGCCTTGCAGACAAAACATCATTTACCGTTAATGGACCATCTTGATGAGTATAAGCCCTAGGATTTAATAAAGCCCAATCTCTTGCTGAAACTGCCACATTAGCAAGATCTTCTCGAGTTGCACCAAACTCATTCATGTAACGTTTAGCTGATAAGGCATACGCAGTTACAGGCATTCTTGGCTGATATTGAGCCTCATAGGGCATAGCTTCGGAGATTGTTTTAAACCCACCTGCACTTTTTTGATTAGATCCATACGCAACAACAGCTACATTGATCAAACCTGCATCAAGAGCCATTGCAGCGGTTAGAATGTGAGATAAAAAACTTGACCCACCTATTTGCGACCCATCTGCAAATTTTGGTTTTACACCCAAATACTCAGATAATGACATTGCAGCCATAGAATGAAAAGCAGTTGCAGCAAAAACTCCATCTACTTCTTTTAATTTTATTCCTGCATCGTCTAAAGCATCATGAACAGCACTTGCCATTATTTCCATAGCACTCCAACCAGATGCTAATCCACATCCACTCTCTGCTAAACCTACGACAGCAGTTTTACCTCTTAATCTATTTATGTCATTTTGATCCATTAATCTTATCCTTATACAATATCAAAAATTACTGCTGGTTCTCCATTTAACGAAGAAATTCTAGCTTTAACCTTTTGACCAATTTCAACTTTATCTGGATCTATACCCTCAACTCTCGCCATCATCCTTGGACCTTCTTCTAGTGTAATCAAGGATAAGTTAAAGTCTCCACCCTTTTCAGGTAATCTTCTATTACAAGAAGAACTATACACTTCTCCATTTCCAGAGGCTTCAACCCACTCAAGATCACGCTCACCACTTCCAGGAAATGCTACACGAGGATGAAAGAAAAATTTATTAAGACTTTTACATCTTTGAATCATAAATTTACCCTCTGATAAAAAATTTTTAAATTGCTGTTCTGGTCCTACTGTACCTGTTAAGTCTTCTGCCATTTTATCCTCCGTTTTATTTTTTTATAATTAGCGCATCAAGGGCAATTACTTCAGCTTGACTTACTAAAATTGGATTCATTTCTACTTGATCAACTTTATCTGAATTAGCTGCTATAAAGTTTGATAAATTTATAATTGCATTTAACAAAGAATTAATTTCAATAGGTGGCTTTCCCCTTGCGCCATAAAAAATATCTTTACTTTTTAGTGATAAAATCATTTGCTCTGCTTTTTGTTTACTAACAGGAGCTTCTGCAAACACAATATCTTTCATTACTTCTGCATAAATTCCACCGAGTCCAAACATCACAATTGGCCCAAAAACTGGATCAATTTTAGCGCCTAATATACATTCGATATCACCATTTTTCATTGGTGAAATCATTATTCCATCTATATGCGCATTAGGTACACTATCTTTTACATTTTTGAAAATATCTTGGTAAGATTTTTTTGCTAAATCTAAGTTATCTATGTTCAAAACCACACCACCAATATCAGTCTTATGTTGAATATCCGAAGACACTATTTTCATGACATATTTATCTTTGCCATCTTTAAAGTAAGAGGATAAGTCTTCAATATCTTTTAGAAGAATTGGTTTTAATATTGGTAACCCAGCAGATAAAAGCACTTCACTACAGTCAATTTCGTTTAAATTTTTGTTTGGTATATCAACTTTGTAATTGTCTAAATTAATTTGGTTACTCTTATGTTTTTCATTAAATTTTTCACCAAAAAACATAAGTGCGGACATTGCTACAATTGCTCTCGTAGGATCTTCAAGGCAGGGAAATCCCTCTTTTTCATACATTTTTATATATTCTTCAGATGCTACCATACAGTTTATGAACAGTTTATCTTCATATCCCTTCATAGCTTGTTTTAATGCAGAAAGTAACGGTTTGGACAAAACAGGAGAACCCGCAACTGAAGTCCAAAAACCTATCAATGCATCATATCCACCTTTGGAGAGCATTAAATCTGTGAATTTAGGTATTAATGTTAAATCATTAAAAAACTGGGCTGTTACATCAACAGGATTCATTGGAGACGCGAAGGGAACAAGTTCTTTTAATTCATCTTGTGCGTCTTTTGGCATTGGGCCTACAATTAGCCCTTCATCTTCAGCTGCATCTGCCATAATTACTCCACCACCCCCAGAAATAGTAACTAATCCTAAATTTTTTCCAGCTGGGAATATTCTAGGCATTGTAGAATAAGCTACATCTAACATTTCTTCTGTGCTTCTTACTCTATATGCACCATGCGCTCTCAATACTTCGTCGTAAACCTTGTCTTCACCTGCTAAAGAGGCTGTATGAGAGTTAGCAGCTGCCGCTCCCACTTCAGATCTTCCTACCTTCATAAAAATTACTGGTTTTTTTTCAGATCTTGCAGTGTCTAGTGCATCAGTAAATTGTTTACCGTCTTTAACACTTTCTGCATATGCCATGATTGTGTGTACATCTGGATCTTCTGCCATAAGCTTAATGGTCTCTCCAACAGAGAGATCAACCTCATTACCAGTTGTCATCCAATATCTAATTCCAAGTCCTCTTTGGTGAGAAACCATATAAATGTGGCTTCCATAAGCTCCTGATTGACTCGCAATAGAAATACCACCTGGTTTAGGAGTTGCTCTATCTATAGTGGAAGTAAAAGTAGGGTAGAAGTTTTTAGCTGAATTAAATAGACCTAAACAATTTGGTCCAATAACTCTGAGACCACTTTCTTTGCTAATTTTTTTTATTTGATTTTGAAGAATCTCACCTTGACCTCCAATTTCTGCAAACCCAGAGGAGAAAATTAATGCTGTTTTAGCCTTTTTAACTACTGCTTCTTGTAAAACTGATACGACAATATTGGAAGGTACTGCAATTAATATGAAATCTAAATCATCTTTTACATCTAATAAACTTGGATACGCTTTTATACCTTGTACTGTGTCCCTATTAGGATTAATTGGGAAAATACCTCCAGAAAATTTTTGTTCTATCATATGAGCGAGTGGACGCCCTCCAATCCTCGCTTTGTTATCTGAAGCGCCAACAATAGCAATAGACTTAGGAGACATAATTTCTTGCAATGTAATCATATTGACCTTCTTCAATTTCTTTGTGTTTTGATATATTAACAAAATACAGAATAAATAATTTACTTCTTAAATCAAACTTTATAATTTTAGTTTGATGTTTATTTATAAATTACCAAAAATTTTAATACTCACATGTTTTATTCAGATGATTTCTATGGTTGGGTTTGCTATTTGGCCAATATACTTAATAGACCTTCAAGCACAGTGGAATTTGTCTAATAGCGAAGCAGGTTGGATTAGTGGCTCATTTTACATAGGTTATGTAATCGCCACTCCATTTTTAGTTAGCTTAACTGATACTTTTGATTCAAGGAAACTTTATGCTATTTCATGTTTAATAGGATCAGCAGGATTATTCTTTTTTTCTATTTTTTCAACAAATGCAATTAATGCCTCAATTTTTTGGTCACTTGTTGGGGTTGGACTTGCAGGGACTTATATGCCAGGTCTACAAATTCTAAATTCTAGACTAAATCAAATTTCTAGAGAAAAATACGTTGCTGTGTATACTTCATTTTTTGGACTTGGAACTGCTTTTTCTTTTTCTCTTTTTGGAATTTTAAAAAACTATAATGTTAGTTGGGAAAATGCTTTTCTTATAGCTTCAGTTATACTCTTCTTATGTTCTTTTCCTCTTTTATATTTTTCTGGTGATGAAATCGAAGAGCGTAAGAAAAAGAAATATCAGGGAATCATCAAAGTCATTGTTCCTATTTTAAAAACTTTCAAAAATAAAAAAGCATCCCCTTTTATATTAGGATATGGAGGCCATACATATGAATTATTTGGATTCAGGAGTTGGACATTTCCTTGTATTGTTTTTCTTTCAAGCAACTTCAAAGTTTCTGTAAGTGACGCTTTCATTGCGAACAGTATTGCTTTAATGGGTTTTATAGGAATTTTTGCTTCAATATTTGGAGCAAAATATTGTATTGGCAAAGATAGGGCAAGAATAGTTTCCAATATGGGAATTCTCTGTTTTTTTGGTTCAATATTTACAGCAGTCTCTTTTCTATTTAGCTTTTGGTTGGCTCTGTTTATGCTTTTTTTATATAATAGCTTGATAATTTTAGATTCTGGTTCATTAACAACAGGTACAGTTGTCAATGGAGAACCACACGACAGAGGTGTAAGACTGGCACTGCACTCAATGGTTGGTTTTTTGGGAGGAGCTATTGGTGGACCAGTTGTAGGTTTTGTTTTAGACAATTTTGGAGGACAGGCAAGTCATTTGGCTTGGTTCATGTCTTTTTTATGCTTAGGTTTAGGTTCGCTTCTTTCAGCCTTGACATTTAGATATTACTTTTTCAAATATAAGATATAGTGTAAACTTATCACAACCTAGGAGATATTTATGAATACTAAAATTTTACTTAATGAAAGACCCGTTGGAGAACCAACATTAGGTAATTTTAGAACAGTTAAAGAAGACATTGTTTCTCCTAAAGATGGAGAAGTACTTTTAAAGACAATTTATATGTCTTTAGATCCCTATATGCGAGGCCGAATGAATGATGCTAAGAGTTACGCAAAACCAGTCGGTATAGGTGAAGTTATGGAGGCTGGTGCTTTAAGTCAAGTTGTGGAAAGTAAATCTGAAATATTTAAGGCTGGTGATTTTGTTGAAGGCAGAACGGGCTGGCAAGACAATCCTACTGTTACTGAAAAAAAATTAAGATTAATTGATCCAAAAATGGCCCCCCTATCAACTTCTATTGGTGTTTTAGGCATGCCAGGGACAACAGCTTACGTTGGTATGCATAATTTTGCCAAACCACAAAATGGAGAAACTTTAGTTGTTTCAGCAGCAAGTGGTGCCGTAGGAGCGACTGTTGGTCAAATTGGTAAAATTTATGGATGTAGAGTTGTAGGAGTTGCAGGTACCGAGGATAAATGTGAGTTTACTAAAACTGAACTTGGTTTCGATGAATGTGTAAATTATAAGGATCCAAATTTTAAAGAAAAACTAAAATCTGCTTGTCCTGATGGTGTAGATATCTATTGGGAGAACGTAGGTGGTATTACTTTCGATACTGTTATGCCTCTCTTAAATGATTAT
>CACBMD010000036.1 GCA_902539895.1 uncultured SAR116 cluster alpha proteobacterium | reverse complement strand
TTTAAGAAAAAAAAGTTTAGAGAGATTTAAAGAAAATGTTGATGCCACAGAGTTAAAATTACAAGCTGGTACAGTGACACCAACCACACTGGCCGAAGCTCAATCTAAATTAGCAAAAGCTCAATATGATTTAATTTTATCTGAAGGAAATCTTGAAAAAGCAATTTCCAAATTTAAAAGTATTACAAAATTCAATGTAATTCCGAATAAATTTTCTTTACCCAATTCAAACTTCACACCTCCAGATACAAAAAATAAAACTGTTAAAATAGCCTTAGAAAATAACCTTGATATTATAGTAGCCAAATTGAAAAAAAATATTGCTGAAAAAAATGTTGCATTAAAAGAAAGTGATAATAGGCCAACACTTAACTTAGAATTTTTTGGTAAAGATAGTAAATCATCATTAAATACCTCTTCAACTGACTACCAAAGTTATGGTGTGAATCTTACTTTTAAGACACCTTTGTTTTATAATTCATCCTCCAAAGCTTCTATAAAAAAACTTGATAATCTATCTAGAGCGAGTTCAGTTGAATTATCTGAAAAACAGAGACAGGTTGAGTTAAGTGCTATTTCCTCATATCAAAATTACAAAAGTGCTATTGCAAAAACAAAAGCATCAGAGAGCGAAAAAAAATCCTCATTACTAGCCTTAAATGGTATCAAAAAGGAGTCAGAATTTGGCATAAGAACAATTTTAGATGTGCTAGATGCAGAAGTTGATTTTTTAAATGCATCTTCTAACTTGATACAAAGTCAAGCTGATGAGATTTTTAGTGTTTATCAAATAAAGTCTATTCTAGGAAGCTTATCAATTAAAGATATTAATAATGATTTGGATGTTAAATATGATTTGAAAGAGAATAAACTAGATTTTAACATATTAGATCGTAGGATGTTTAATTAAGAAAAAATTATTTGGAATTCTAATATGATGGATAAAAGGTTTGATTCTAATTACATAGAAAAAAAATGGTATAAAAGATGGTTGGAAAGTGGTACTTTTGCTTCAAACAATCAATCACCAAAAGAACCATATGTTATAATGATGCCACCCCCAAACGTAACTGGTTCGTTACATATTGGTCATGCTTTAACATTCACTATTCAAGATATTTTAATAAGATTTCATAGGATGCAAGGACTAGATGTTCTCTGGCAACCAGGGACAGATCACGCTGGAATAGCTACTCAGATGGTTGTTGAAAGAGAATTAGCAAAATCTAATTTAACAAGACATGGCTTAGGTAGAGAAAAGTTTGTTGAAAAAGTTTGGGAGTGGAAAGAAAAGTCAGGTGGTGAAATTACAAATCAATTAAGAGCTTTAGGAGCTTCACCGGATTGGGAAAAAGAACGATTTACAATGGATGAGGGATTATCAAAAGCCGTAATTTCTGTATTTGTTAAATTATATAAAGAAGGATTGATTTATAGAGATAAAAGATTAGTTAATTGGGATCCAAAATTATTAACAGCTATTTCTGATTTAGAAGTTGAACAAAAAGAAGTTGAAGGAAAATTTTGGTATTTTAAATACCCTCTTGAAAATAGTGACGAATTCTTAACAATAGCTACAACTAGGCCAGAAACCATGTTAGGAGACACAGCTGTAGCTGTAAATCCCGATGATGAAAGATATATCCATCTAAAAGGTAAATATGTAATATTACCAATTATAAATCGACGTATTCCTATTATTTTTGACAATTATTCAGATCCAGAAAAAGGTTCTGGTGCTGTTAAAATAACTCCAGCTCATGATTTTAATGATTTCGAAGTTGGGAAAAGACATGGTTTAGATATGATTAATATCTTTGATGCTAATGCTTCGATAAATGAAAATGGTGGAGAAGATTTCAAAGGGTTAGACAGATTTGAAGCTAGAAAAAAAGTTTTAGAGATTTTAAAAGCTCAAAATTTATATATTAAAGAAGAGAAAATTTTACATACGGTTCCTCATGGAGATAGATCTAACGTAGTTGTGGAACCATGGCTTATGGACCAATGGTATGTTGATGCATATAAATTAGCTCAACCAGCTATCAAAGCTGTTAAGAATAAAAAAACTAAGTTTGTTCCTGCAAATTGGGATAAAACATATTTTGAATGGATGAACAATATTCAACCATGGTGTGTTTCTAGACAATTATGGTGGGGCCATAGAATACCTGCCTGGTTTGGACCTGATAATAAAATTTTTGTAGAACATAACCAGTTAAATGCTGAGAAAGCAGCAGAAATGCATTATGGAAAAAAAGTTAAACTAATACAAGATGAAGATGTATTGGACACATGGTTTTCATCAGCACTTTGGCCATTTTCAACCTTAGGATGGCCTGATAACACAAAAGATCTAAAGAAATATTATCCAACTAATGTTTTAGTAACTGGCTTTGACATAATTTTCTTTTGGGTGGCTCGTATGATGATGATGGGCATGTATTTTATGGATGACGAGGTTCCATTTAAAGAAGTTTATATACACGCACTAGTAAGAGATGATAAGGGTCAAAAAATGTCAAAATCAAAGGGTAATGTTCTAGATCCTCTTGATTTATCTGTCAAATATGGTGCTGACTCATTAAGGTTCACTCTTACAGCAATGGCTGCTCAAGGAAGGGATATAAAATTATCAGAAGAAAGAATTGCAGGATATAGAAATTTTAGTACAAAAATATGGAATGGATGTAAATTTCTTGAATTTAATGAATGCATTTCAGAACTAGACACTGATCTCAATTTTATAAATCTACAAATCAACAAATGGATAATTGAAAATTATAATCAACTTAATTTAAAAGTTAAAAAATCTATAGTTGAATACAAATTTAATGATGCTGCAGATGCCTTGTATCAATTTATTTGGAGAGATTATTGTGATTGGTATATAGAGTTTATTAAACCTATTTTGAATAATGCTGAAGATATTGAGTCACAAAAAGAGGCTAAAAGCGTTTCTATTAAAATTATGAAAAATGTTTTATTAATGCTACACCCAATAATGCCATATGTCACAGAAGAAATTTTTGAAAAATTGTTTAAATCTAATAAGTTAGCAATATCATCTTCATGGCCGAGCTTAATTGAAACTGAAACTTCATTAAAAAATGGAATAGGTCTAACAATTGATATTGTGTCTGCGATAAGATCAATTAGAGTTGAAAAAAATATTCCAAATAAATCTAGACCTACAATTTTACTTAAAAATGTAAATCAAGAAAAAAAGATTATTATTGAAGAGAATTACAATTTAATCCTTAGTTTAGCAAAATTAGATCAGATAAAATTTTTATCTAAACAACATGAAGAAAATGAAAAATCTATTGTTACAACTGTTGATGAGATAATTTTAATGATACCAACAGATGGACTAATTGATATAGAAGCAGAAAAAAATAGATTGAGTAAAGAGCTTGAAAATATAACCAATGAAATTGTAGTAATAGATAAAAGATTAAACAACCCTTCATTTATAGAAAAAGCACCACCAAAAGTTATAGAAGATGTAAAAACTAAAAAAACAATATTTAATCAAAGAAAATCAGAAATAAATAAGGCCCTCTTAAAATTATAACATTAAATGAAAATCGGAGAAAAATATGAAGAATTCAAAAACAGTTTTAATTGACAAAAATCCTGGAAGAAATTCTCAAACTTTTGGTATTGCAAGAATTCTAAATACCGACCTTGATTTAATACATGAACCTTCAATTGGGGTAGTTGGTAATAAAGGGGACTCTCAATGTTATCTTGGTGTTGAACAAAAAGTTAAAACAATACATGAAAAATTAAGGTTAAGGATAGGCCAAAACCCAAATGATATTAGAATGAGATTAGTACAACCTGAGTACACCGTAGCGACATCTGATGGTATAAGAAACGGTACTAAAGAGATGCGTTATTCTTTAATTGGAAGAGAAGTAACTAATGATACATTATGCGAACATTTAAGCGCTTCGGGTTTAGAAGGTACAATTGCTGTTGTTGCCTGTGACAAACCACCTGTTGGAACATTGTCTGCAATTTTAGAGCACGATAGACCTGCTATTATAATGTCTGACGGTCCAATAAGACCTGGAATTGATTCAGTTACTAATGAACCATTGGATATTATTTCAAGTTATCAAATTGCAGGTAGTGAAGATGAAGAACTGAAAAGAAGAATTGCATGCGAAGCTTGTCCT
This sequence comes from uncultured SAR116 cluster alpha proteobacterium, assembly GCA_902539895.1. GTDB lineage: Bacteria > Pseudomonadota > Alphaproteobacteria > Puniceispirillales > Marisalimonadaceae > Marisalimonas. The sequence goes on along the minus strand of CACBMD010000036.1, from coordinate 3,149 downwards.
GGTTATGGAAGTTGCGGTGGGATGTTTACTTATAATACTATGCAGACGTTTATTGGTGTTGTAGGCATGCAACCTTTACATATGGTTTCACCACCTTCAGACGATAAAAGAAGGTTAGATGTATTTCCTGACCAACTCATTACTTATTTAGATAATATGGTTAAAAAAGATATTAAGCCAAGGGATATTGTTACGAGAGACTCTTTAAGGAATGCTCTAATAGTAGCAATGTCCATAGGAGGATCAACTAACGTCATGCTTCATGCACCAGAGTTAGCTAGAGCTGCAGGATATAAAAGTTTTATTGAAGATATTATGTCTCCAGATGAATTTAACTATTTATCCGAAAAGGTAGTTCCTGTTTTAGTTGACGCAAGACCATTTGGAAAATACTCAATGGTTGATATTGATAATCAAGGTGGTGTCCAGGTTTTTATAAAGGATTTATTAGATGCAGGTTTATTAAATGGCAATACTTTAACTTGTACAGGTGAAACTTTAGCTGAACAAGTTGATCGATTAGCTCCTAAAGAACCTGACGGACAAGTAATATATCACGTAGAAAAACCTTATAAAGAAACTGGTGGACTTAGACTTTTAGGAGGAAATTTATCTCCTGAATTCAGTTCTATATTAAAACTAGCTGGTGTTGAAGGTGGTTTAGAAAATAATGTTTTTATTGGGAAAGCTAGAATATTTGATGGAGAACAAAAACTTCTTTGGACCTTAGAAAATGAACCAGACAGCTTTAACAATAATGATATGGTTGTAGTTAGGTATGAAGGACCTGTAGGTGGGCCTGGCATGCCAGAAATGCTAGACTCCACCTCAAGAATTACCACTTTGTGCAGAGAAAGAAATATAATTGTAGGATTAATGACTGATGGACGTTTCTCTGGTGGTTCTGTTGGTCTTGTCATTGGTCATGTTGGTCCAGAGGCGGCTATAGGTGGACCTATTGCCCTAATAGAGGATGGAGATGAAATTATAGTTGATTTAAATAAAAATGAGATTAATTGTTCCCAATTAAGTGATACTAATATTTTCAAGTTTAGAAAAAGCAATTGGGAAGAAATTTTCAAAACTAATAGTGGCACACATCCAGCAGTTGGAGATGCAGATACGAGATTGCTTAATAGAATGAGAAACTCTGCTGTTTCAGCAACTTATGGAGCTGGAATGCATCCTAATCGAGAACTCTGGGTTCCTAATCCTAGAGTGGTAGAAGATTCAGGGTTTATACCTAAAAATATACATAAATCATAAAGTTTATTTTTCTAAATGAATCCAAATAGGTGTATGGTCACTGGGTTTTTCTTCACCTCTTGGTTTTTTGTCTATACCTACATCAATTAGATTATCAACTATCTCTGGTGAGATTAAAAAAAGATCTATTCTTATTCCATTGTCTTTTTGCCAAGCTCCACCCTGATAGTCCCAAAAACTATACTCTTTAGCTGTTGGATATTTTAGGCGGTAAGCATCAATTAGACCAATATTTATTAACTCTCTTAAATGCCTTCTGGTTGTTTCCAGATATAATGCATCATTTTGCCATTTAGACACATCATAACAATCAATACTTTCCTGAATTACATTAAAATCGCCTCCTAAAATCAGAGGTTCATTTGTGTCATAAATATCTTTAGTGTATTTTATTAGACGTTTCATCCAACTAATTTTATAGTCATATCTAGGACCAGGAGCAGGATTACCATTAGGTAAATATAAGCAAATGATATTTACATCATTAATCTTTACGTGTAAGAACCTTGCTTGATTATCTTCATTAATAGTCTCATTGTAAAAAGGTAATGTTCTGGTAATTTCATTTATTTCAAATTTAGATGCAATTGCAACGCCGTTATATGATTTTTGTCCATTAATTATTAGATTATATTGTTTTTGTTTAAAGTCTAATGTAGGAAAATTATCGTCCATTGTCTTAGTTTCCTGCATCAAAATGACATCAATATTATTTTTATCTAGCCAACTTAATACACTTGGCAGTCTCATTTTTATAGAATTTACATTAAAACTAGCTATTTTAAAGGACATTTGATTAAATTTATTTTAGATAGAAAAACTTGTTCCACAGCCACAATTTGCTGTGGCATTAGGATTTTCAATTTTAAAATATGATCCTGCAAGTTCTGAAACATATTCTAAAGTGCTTCCACGAAGAAAATCAATAGACACTTTATCAATTAAATAATCAATTCCACCTTCTTTGAAGATCATATCATCGTCTTTAGGTTTCTTATCAAATGAAAAATCATACTGAAAGCCAGAACATCCACCTCCTAGAACTGATATTCTAAAATATGAACCATCTTCGTCTTTAAGTAAAATTTTTACTCTTTCTAAGGCTTCTTTTGATAGACTAAAGTCTTGATTGAAGTCCTTACTTTCATTCATTTAAAAAAACCTCATTTAATTTTGAAATTTATTACAATTGTTTAATTGCAAATTAACATATTTTTGTACATAAATGAATAATTTATTGGAAAATTTTATGTTTGTTAATAATGACAACCGTTATTTAAGTCCATTTGCATGTCATAGTTCTGAAAGTAGGGGCAGAGTATATAAAGATGATACGCTTATTCTTGGTAGATCTGAATATCAAAGAGATAGGGATAGAATTATTCACTCTGAAGCTTTTAGAAGATTAAAAGACAAAACTCAGGTTTTTATTTTCCATAAAGGAGATCATTATAGAACTCGACTGACTCATACTCTTGAAGTATCACAGATTGCAAGATCAATTGCTAAGGCTCTAAATATTAATGAGGATTTAACTGAGACCATAGCCCTTGCACATGATCTAGGACATCCGCCTCTAGGTCATAAGGGAGAAGATATTCTCCAAGAAATAATGTCTGAAGTAGGTGGTTTCAATCATAATGAACAAACATTAAGAGTAGTAACAATTTTGGAAAAAAAATATCCAAATTTTGATGGTTTGAACCTTACTCATGAAACTTTAGAGGGATTGATTAAACATAATGGACCTTTTTTAGATTTGGAGAAAATACCACAAACTATCAAAGATATTTGTCTTATCTTGGATGTTGATTTCAGAACACACAGCTCATTAGAAGGTCAAGTGGCAAATATTTCTGACGATATAGCTTATTTAACGCATG
>CACBMD010000035.1 GCA_902539895.1 uncultured SAR116 cluster alpha proteobacterium | reverse complement strand
ATAAAATTGACCTAAGAGTTACTGTTTCTTGAATTTTTGAAAAATCTATATCAATTTCCTCAGCATATCTATCTGCGATTAATTTTGAAAATTTCATTACGAGTTATACTTCCTTGTAAATTAAATACCTTATGTTAATACTATCGTATCAAAAATTTAAGAGGTTTTCTGATGCTTAATCTTAGAGATAAAATTGCAGTGGTTTCTGGATGTGGCTCTATAGGCAATGGTTTTGGCAATGGCCGCGCAATTTCGACCCTTTTAGCTCGACAGGGTGCAAATGTTTTTGGCACAGATATAAATGAAGAAGCAGGACAAAATACTAGCAATTTTATTAAAGAAGAAGGTAACGACTTTACCTTTAATAAAGTTAACATGACTAATGAAGAGGAAGTACAAGAGTATTTTAAAAAAATTGAAAAAGAACAAAAAAAAGTCGATATTTTAGTCAATGTTGTTGGTCAATCTGAGCCGGGAGGACCAGTAGAAATCGACAGTACTACATGGCAAAAACAATTTACTTTGAATTTAGATACAGCTTATTTTTGTATTAAATTTACAATCCCTATCATGGAAAAAAATTCAGGTGGATCCATTGTAAACATATCATCTGTTGCAGGTTTAAGATATATAGGAAAACCTCAAGTAGGTTATAGCGCATCAAAAGCCGCTCTTATACAAATGACAAAAACAACAGCTGTAATTGAAGCAAAAAAAAATATTCGTCTCAATTGTGTGGTTCCAGGTTTAATGCATACTCCTTTAGTAGAAAGGTTAGCAAAAAAATATGCTGATGGTGATTATGAAGGATTTGTAAAACGAAGACATAATCAAGTACCAATAGGGAGAATGGGAGAATCATGGGATGTAGCTCATGCTGTTTTATTTTTATGCTCAGATGAAGCTAAGTATATTACTGGAACTGAGATAATTGTTGATGGCGGACTTACTGCAGCAACACCATAAATAAGTTTTTGAATTACAAGTAAATTCAAGATTTTTTAATGATTATTTTAGACTATTAAGCCTATTCATGCATAAAAAATTATTTATATTCTTCTAGCATATTGGGGAGGAACGTCGATATCATGATTAAGAATTTTAGCTGCATCCCATACCCATCTTGGATTAGATAAAAAAGCTCTTGCCATCGCTACCATATCAGCGTCTTTATTAATGACAATATTGTTAGCTTCAAATGGATCTTTAATCATTCCTACTGTTCTGACAACCATATCAGTATCTTTTTTTATCCTTTTTGCAAGATGAACTTGATAGTGAGGCCTTAATGGTATTTTAGGATCCGGTGTGTTTCCTCCACTAGAGACACAAACATAATGACATCCGATTTTTTCTAATTCTTTTGCAAAGATTGAAGCTTCATCCTCATTAATTCCATTATTTTCCCATTCAGTTCCAGTAATTCTCATACCAAGAGGGAAATCTTTAGGAAGTGTTTTTTTAACTGAAGAAAAAACTTCTAGCGGAAATCTCATTCTATTTTCTAAACTTCCCCCATATCTATCTTTACGTTTATTTGAAATTGGAGATAAAAACTGATGAAGCAAGTAACCGTGTGTTCCATGAATTTCTATTAAATCAAATCCAATTTCAACAGCCTTTAGTGAAGCTGAAATAAATTTTTTTTTAACTCTTTCTATATCAGATAAATTCATTTCTTCAGGAACATGCCAGGTTTCTTGAAAAGGTATTGAGGAGGGCGATATGGTTTTCCAAGGTTTTTCCCTTTTTGTAAGAGCACTTCTTCCTTCCCAAGGCCTCTGGGTAGAAGCTTTTCTCCCAGCATGTGCTAATTGAATTCCAAAATATGACTTATTTGGAGCAACTGATTTTGCTAATTGAAGATTTTTTTTTAAAGAAACAATGCATTTATTATCATATATTCCAACACAATTATGTGTAATTCTTCCAATCTTCTCTACTGCAGTTGCTTCAACCATTATTAAACCTGCTGCTGAATAACCTAATTGCATAAGATGCTGAGTATGCCAATCGGTCATTACTCCATCAATTGCAGAATATTGACACATAGGAGCAACAACAATCCTATTTGAAACTTCTAAACTTCCTATTTTAATTGGAGAAAAAATCATTATAATCTCTTTAAAAGTTTTTAATTAAAACTATTGATCCAAGTGTCAACTAATCTGCGTGCGATTGAGTCCACTCTTGGTAATTTAAAACCTCCTTTAATAGATGGATGTTGTAAAGACTTTAATTCATTAATTGAAAACCATTGAGCATCCTCAATTTCATCATAATCAATTGTCATTTGATCGTTTATTGCTTCTGCAAAAAATCCTAGCATAAGTGAAGCGGGGAACGGCCAAGGTTGTGAGTTAAAATATTTGATATTCTTTACCTTTATTCCTACCTCTTCAAAAACCTCTCTTTCAAGTGCCTGCTCAAGACTTTCTCCAGGTTCTACAAAACCAGCTAAAGTACTATACATACAATCAGGAAATCTAGGAGACCTCCCTAATAAAACTTTGTCATGAAAAGAAATAAGCGTAATTATTGCGGGATCAGTTCTTGGAAAATGACTTTTACCACATTTATCATTTGAACACTTCATCACAAAACCTCCTTCTGTTGAATAATTTTGAAACCCACATGAACCACAAAATTTGTGAGTTTTTTGCCAAAAGAACATTCCATTTGAAAGAGCTAAAAATGATGCTTCTATATCATCTAGAATTGGACCGTATTTTCTCAAATCATCTATAATGACGTTGTTTTCTTTTAACCAAAAATCAAATTTTTGATTGGGAGTACTTAAATCTATACCAACATAATTTAAGGTATTCGCTACGCCTAAAAAAATTGTATTACCTATTTTATCAGGAAAAAAATCATGAAGTTGTTCTTGATTAAAAATAATAGGATTTATGTTTTCATTAATATTCATAAACAGATTTTTACCATTATAATAAGGAACAAATTTTGTGTTTTTTTCTGTAGTTATACTATTTAGTAATCTGTCATTGTTTCTGTAGTCTCCATGACGATTTATGGCAGAGCTAGCATAAAAGGGTTGGGTCATATTTTACCTCAGGAATTACTTCTAATTATTTATAGAAAATGATTCTCTATTTTTATATGGTTTTTTATTAAGGATTTAAAATCTATTCTAAAAATATATATTTTTCAATTGGTTATATTTTTCTATTGCCGATCACAACTGTAAAAGCCAAAATAATTTTAGTTATTGAGGTAAGTTATGATAAAGATTAGTAGGATATCATCTCCATTAAAAGATAAGGTAAAGAATTTAGAAACCTGCTCTCAATTAGATGGCGATGGAGTTTTTGAAGGTAAATACAAAACATCAGGTTCAATTTTAATAAGAAATAAGTTTATTGGTGAACTTTCCGCTGATCAAATAATAGTTGATGAAAATGGTGTGTTTGAAGGCATACTCAAGTCATCAGAGTTAATTATAAGTGGAAATGTTAGTGGTAAGATAAACACTGATAGTGTTGTGATCATGGAAAATGGAATTATATCTGGTGATATTGTCTACAAACAAATAGCTGTATTTGAGGGTGGAATTATAAATGTTGCTGGCATGAAGAGGATACAAAACAATGACGAAAAAGTTATAGATATCCTTCCTAAAGTTGCTGAATAATATAATTAAGTTTTTACAATAAACTCTAATCCAGCCATAGATCCAACATAAAGATTAGGTTTTGTCTTTTTAAGCTTAATAATTGTATCTGAAACCTCCACATCTATTCCATTTGGGAAAATTCTTATAATTTTACCATTGTTTCTAGTATCATTGTCTGTACAAGTTACAGTCACTTTTTGGTCTAAATGCATTATTTCTCTCCTACAATTATACAGAATATTTTTTTAAATCCTGTAATTTAACTAATGAAATAGTCGCTATGTTAGTAGATTTTAATATTACCTTAGGGGCTTTGCCAGCTTCAAATGCCTCTTGCCATCTTGAGGCGCAAATGCACCAATGATCTCCTTCTTTTAAACCTTTAAAATTATATTCAGGAATAGGAGTACTTAAATCATTTCCAACTGATTTTGAAAAAGTTAAAAAAGATTCTGTCATTATACAACAAACAGTGTGCAAACCAAAATCATCTGGACCAGTATTGCAACAATTGTCTCTATAAAATCCAGTTGTAATTTCATTTTTATCTTTAGAAGAAGTACAAGGTTCAAGATCACTACCAAGAACGTTAAGTTGTTTGTTATTATTACCCCTTTTAAATGAGCCATCCATCTATTTCTCCAACGTTATAAGTTTATTTGAAGCTGTTTCTATAATATTTTCTAATTTTGTCATAAAATGTTGTTTTGACAATCCTGGCTTTATTTCTGGAAGAATATGGATAGTAACGGATTTGGATCTGAGTCTATTAGGATATTTAAAAAAACTATTTTTGGGCCATAGTATCCCTGCATTATGAGCCACAGGAATTACAGGAACTTTTGCTTGAGAATATAAGAAAAAAACTCCTGGCAAATATGGTTTTTCTTTAGATGATACACCTGGTATAACTCTGGTACCTTGTGGAAAAATCATCATCGATCTATTTTCTTTAACTGCTTTTTTTGCATTTCTACCCATTTTTCTGAGTGCATTTAAACCTTGATCCCTTGTTATAGGAATAGCCCCTGCTCTTAAAAAATATAATCCAATCACTGGCAAAAAAATTAGAGCTTTTTTTAAAACTATTGATGGCATTGAAAATAGATGAGTGCAAAAAACAGTTTCCCAGGCTGATTGATGTTTAATCGCATAAATAACAACTCTTTTTTTTGAAGGGATTTGTCCAATAACTTTTATTTCAGTATTCAACCACCATTTCATTCCTTTAGTCATTATTGAACACCAAATTTTATTTACAAAGATTACAACTTCTCTTGGAAATAAAAGACATGGCAAACATATAGAGACCAATATACACGTACCTAAATAAAATTGTATGTTAAATAAAAGAGATCTTAAGAATATCATCCCCCTATGATCCCATTGTTCTAAGTTTCAACATTTTAGGTATCAACTTTATACATTGTAAAATAATGCATTCCTTTTGTTGTGCTTTTAATAGAAATTTCATAGCCTTCATTTTCTGAAAAATGAGTAAAGTCTATGGGACTAGCTGGATCATCTGAAATAAATACTGCTTTTTTTCCTTTAGCCAAATTCTTTAATACTCTTTTTGCCTTTAGAACAGGAAGAGGACATTTTAATCCTGTGAAATCATATTCTTCCATTAAAAAAGGCTCCTTTAAATCACTTTTTAAAGATAAGTTTTACATATTTATAAACCTAATCCAAATTAATTTTCTTGAATGAGGTAAATCTTAATTGTAATAGATAAATTATGACCATTTGGGGAAAAATTATTGGGAGTGCAACTGGATTTGCGTTAGGTGGCCCATTAGGAGCACTACTCGGCGGAGTGGCAGGACATGCTCTTGATAAATTTAAAACAAAACAAAGACTCCCAGAAAAACTTGCATTAAAACAAATTGGGTTTACCATTGGTGTAATTGTTCTTTCTGCTAAGATGGCTAAAGCTGACGGTAAAGTGACCAAAAGTGAAATAAAAGCCTTTAAAGAAAAAATAAACGTTCCAGACAATGAAATTAAAAATGTTGCAAGACTTTGGGATCAAGCAAAAAAAACAACTGATGGTTTTGAGGTTTACGCAAAACAAATATCTAATCTATTAGAAAAAAACTCATCTGTATTAGAAGAACTGCTTAACTTACTGGTAATCATAGCTGAAGCAGATGGTAAAATAACTAACCAAGAAAAATTGTATTTGAAAGAAGTTAGTAATATTTTTGGTTTTTCAGATCAAGATTTTGAAAGAATTTGTTATTCAAAACTAAGTAATTATTTGGATCCGTACCAAACTTTGGGTGTTTCAAAAGATACACAATTAGAAGAAATAAAAAATAGGTGGAAAACGCTTGCAATGAAACATCATCCTGACAGATTAATTTCTCAAGGTATGCCTCAAGATATAATAGAAAATAATACTTATAGACTGAAAGAAATAAACAATGCGTGGGATTTAATTAAAAATAAAAAGTATGATTTAAATGCCTAAAACTCTGATTACCTTTAAAGACTTTAAAATGTCTCAATCTAATAAAGTTTTATTAGACAACATAAATATTTCAATTCATCAATTTGATAGAATTGTTTTGGTAGGTAAAAATGGATGCGGTAAAAGTTCATTATTAAGCCTCTTAAAAAACAAAGAAGAATGTGATGATGGTAGTATTTGGATAAAGCCTAACTTAAAAATAGACTATTTGGCACAAGACCCTCTTGAGCCTACCATTAATAATCTTCTAGAATTTTTGTCTAAAAATAATCAACACCCTAACTTATCTAAGACAAAAGAAATTATTGAAGAATTAAATCTAAAAAAAATTAATTTAAAAAATAAATTATCAGGAGGTGAAGTTCGTAAAATTTATATTGCAAAATTAATTCTTAGTGAAGCCGAATTATTACTATTAGACGAACCCACCAATCACCTCGACTTGCCAACTATAGACTGGTTAGAAAAAAAGCTGTTATCTTTGAATAAAACTATAATCTTAGTAAGCCATGACCAGGAGTTTTTAAAAAATATTTCCACAAAAACTTTTTGGATACATCATACCCAAATTTTAAAAAGAGAAGGTCCCTATGACAACTTTCATAGTTGGACTAATGAAGTGATAGAAGTTGAAAAAATTAAATCTCATAAATTAAAACAAAAAATAAGTTCTGAAAAAAAATGGGCTAACGAAGGAATATCTGCAAGAAGAAAAAGAAATATGGGAAGATTAAGGGATTTGGAAAAACTCTCTAAAAATTATGAAAGCACAAAAGCAATAGTAAAAAAACCATTAAATATAATTCTTAATAAAACAAATGAATCTGCGAAAAATATAATCGAAACATTCGATTTATCTTTTTCTTATAATAAAGATAACGAGAATGAAAATATTTTCTCAAATTTAAACTTGAAAATCAGAAGAGGTGATCGCATTGGAATAATAGGAGCAAATGGTTCAGGCAAAAGTACTTTAGTTAAAATTTTACAGGGAATATACCCTCCCAAAACTGGAAAAATTAAATTTGGTGAAAACATTAATATTAAATATTTTGATCAAAATAAAGAAAATATAAATCTAAACAAAACACCGTGGAGCACACTTGCTGGTAATGGAGACCATGTGGATTTTATGGGAGATAAGATACATGTTTTATCTTATTTAAAAAAATTCCTATTCGATGAAAAAAAATCTTTACAGAGCAACTCAACACTTTCAGGCGGTGAAAAAGTAAGATTATCACTGGCTAAATTATTTAAAAACAAACATAATTTTTTAATTTTAGATGAACCAACTAACGACTTAGATTTTGATACTCTTGATTTGTTAAGAGTGGTTATCAAAAACTATG
>CACBMD010000034.1 GCA_902539895.1 uncultured SAR116 cluster alpha proteobacterium | reverse complement strand
TTAGAAAAAGCAAATTTGATAATCCAAAACTCAATTAAAAAAGCAAGAGAAATTAAAATTAATCCTATAATGGTTGTAATTTTAGATCATCGTGGTGCAATCAAGGCATGTTTAGGAGAAGATGGAATAAGTAGTTTACGGTTTAAGATTGCACATGGTAAAGCAAATGGAGCTTTCAAAATGGGAATGGGTTCAAGAGCATTATTTAATAGAGCTGAACAACAAGCTTATTTTATTAATGCTGTAAATGCACTTGCAAATGGCGAATTAGTTCCAGTCCCTGGAGGTGTTTTGATAAGAGACAAAAACAATAACATAATAGGTTCTGTGGGTATATCAGGAGATACATCCGATAATGATGAAATTGCTGCTGTTTTTGGCATTGAGACAGCTGGATTTGTACCTGATGTTGGCTAAGTTAATTAAAATATAGTAAAATTAAAACCGGTAAACTCGTCAAAATCAATAATAAAAGTGTGCCAATTAATGGTTTTTCATCAATTGAAACAATATTCATTTTTTCAATTCTTGAGTAACCATCTAGAATTCTTTCTATAATTTTTATTTTTTTTACAATTTGATAATACAAGATGGCTGAGATATGTGTTCCAATTAAGATATATAAAATATAATGAAGTATATTGTGAATATAGGTCCAATCACTTGTATTATTTGGAGTTAAAAACGAAAGTGGTGCGTCATATAAAATATCGTCACTTGAAAACAAACCTGATATGGATATTGATAATAAAACTGTTATAAATATTAGAGTAGAATAGCTTCCTATTGGTGTTCTAATAGTTGTAATGGTATTAGTTTTTGAAAACTGGGATAATGAATCTATAATTGAAAGATTAAAGCTTTTGAAACTCGAATAGTAAGTGCCAAAAAATCCCCATATTATTCTAAAAAAAACCAAACCCAACAATGCCACACCAAAATACTGATGAAGATCTAACATATTTAATTTTGCTGATGAGATAGAACCTATTACAAGAAAAATTAAACTAATATGAAATAATCTTAAAGGAAGATCCCATATTTTTTTATTTCTTATAATTTCTTTCAAAATAATTCTTCTTTATGTTAATTGTATTTTTTATTTATTATATAGAAATTAGAAATGAATTTAAAATGGAATAGTAAAATGCTCAACGCATTTTACGAGATCAAAAAAATAGATGAAAACTTCAAAAAAATATTTGATGATTTTGGATTACCAGAAAACCGTGCTATTGAAAAAAATTTTGAAAGTATCGTGAAAATAATAATTGGACAACAAATTTCAACAAACGTTGCAAAAAAAATATATGAAAAACTTGATAAAAATAAAATGTTAAGTGAACAAGTTTTATCAAAATCTAGTATTGAAGATCTAAAAAATTTTGGGTTATCTACTCAAAAATCATTTTACATCAAAAATTTAGCTACATTGTCATTAAATAAACAACTGGACGTAAGTTCCCTAGATAAATTATCAAGTGATGAGGTTACTGAAGTTTTGTTACCTATAAAAGGAATTGGGCAATGGACAATTAATAATTTCAAACTCTTTGCTTTACAAGATATAAATGCTTGGCCGTCAGCTGACTTAGCGCTTCAAGAAGCAATCAAAATATTACTGAATTTAGTTAAAAGACCTAGTCAAATTGAAATGGAAAATTTGGGTCAAACTTGGAAGCCTTACAGAGGTGCAGCGGCCTTGTTTCTGTGGCATTTTTATAATAAAAGTAAGTTTAAATCCTCAGAAACATGATTACTAAAAATAAAATAGTTAAAATAATTGAATTAGCCAAAAAATGTAATGAATGCGCTCTTCATCATTTTAGAGAATTTGATAATAAATTAGTAAGTTACAAAGATGATAATTCACCATTAACAAATGCGGATATTAAAGTTAATGAAATTGCTGTAACTGGACTACAGAAATTATTCCCAAATGTAGAAATAATTAGTGAAGAACTTTATAATTCAAAATATATATTTAAAAACAAAAATTATTTTTGGTTAATTGACCCTATCGATGGAACTAGAGAATTTGTAAATAAAAGACCAAATTTTACTGTTAATTTTGCCCTCATAAAAAAAAACTCACCTATTTTTGGTTTAATTGCCCAACCAACAACAGGAACAATTTGGTATAATTTTAATAATAAGGCATGGAGATTAGATAAAGGTCAAAATTTCAAGAATTCTCAGATAATACAATGTAATAAAATTAATTACAAAAACCTTAAGATTTTAAGTAGCTTTAATCATAGATCAAAAGAATTAGAGAACTGGATGTCTTTTGTTAAACCAATATCAGATCAACAAGTAGGATCTAGTATTAAGTTTTGTTATTTAGCTGAAGGCAAGGTAGATTTTTATCCAAGAACATCACCTACTATGGAATGGGATATTGCAGCAGGACATAGTATTTTAAAATCTGCTGGTGGTAATGTAATTTCTGATTCTGGTATTGAAATTAAATATGGAAAAACTAATTTCCTAAATGATATTTTTTTAGCCCATGGAAAAATACAAAATATACCAAATACATTTTTAATAAAATTAAAAAATAAAAACTATGATAGTTATAAAAAAGATTTAGATGAGAGTATTACTGAATTAAAAAAAGAAAATTTAGTAGTCTTTCCAACTGAAACCGTCTATGGACTTGGCGCTATAGGTAATAGTAAAAAAGCAATTAGAAGCATATATAATGCGAAAAACCGACCATCAAATAACCCGCTAATTGTACACACCTTTAACAAAAAAGAGGCTGAAAAATATGGTGAATTTACAAGAGCTGGTAATATCTTAACTGAAAGATATTGGCCTGGTCCATTAACAATAATTTTACAGACAAAAAAAAATAATTTAGCAACGTTATTATCCCAAGGTAAAAGTACAATAGCCATTAGAGTGCCATCACATCCTGTAGCAAGAGAACTATTGGAACAGATAAAAATTCCTATTTTAGCACCAAGTGCAAACAAATCGGGTGGAGTAAGTCCAACAGAAATCAATCACGTAAAAGATGATTTTGGACCTAAGTTTAAAGGAAAAGGTTGGAAGTTGTCTAAAATAATTGATTATGGATCATGTGAAGTAGGAATTGAGTCGACAGTGGTTGATTGTAGAGGGGATCTTCCAATTATACTTAGACATGGATACATAACATCCGAAATGATTTCAAATATATTTGATTCAGACATTTTAGTCCCTCAAGATTTTGATGAATTCATATCACCTGGGCTAATGAAAAGTCATTATTCTCCAAAAGCTAATGTCTATATAAACCAAAAATCTAGAATTGATGATAGTGCTTGGTTAATTTTTGGGAATGTTCCAAAAACGTTGCAGAAAGAAAAGATTATGTTTAATTTAAGTCCTAGTGGAAATTTATTACAAGCTTGTAATTTGTTATATTCTGGTCTCCGATATTTAGATTCATTTGGAGTTAAAAATATACAAGTTATGCCTATTCCCATGAAGGGTATTGGTATTGCAATAAATGATCGGTTAAGGCGAGCTTCTTATAAGAATTAGGAAAAAATGAACAATACTTGTTTAGAAATAAAAATTAAATCACTAAATTTAAAACATAATCCAATATTCACAAAAAAAGATCATATCAAATATGTCCAAGATTGGAGAGGTCAATATAAAGGGGATGCTGCTGCAATATTAAAACCAATTAACACGAATGAAGTTTCCAGTATTTTGAAACTTGCTAATGAAAACAGAATTGCAGTCGTGCCTCAGGGCGGAAATACAAGTCTTTGTGGAGCAGCAACACCAGATAATAGTGGAACCTCTATTGTAATTTCATTTGAAAAAATGAATAAAGTTCGTCAGTTTAATAAAGAATCTCAAACAATAACAGTGGAATCCGGTGTTATTTTAAGTCAAATCCATGATGTTGTAGAAAAGGAAAATTTGTTTTTTCCACTCAGTTTGGGGGCTCAAGGTTCATGTATGATTGGTGGTAATTTATCCACCAACGCTGGTGGTGTGAATGTTTTAAAGTATGGAAATACAAGAGAACTCTGTCTTGGTCTAGAGATTGTTTTACCAAATGGTAAGATCATGAACTTAATTTCAGAACTTAAAAAAGATAATACTGGTTATGATTTAAAAAATCTTTTTATAGGGGCTGAAGGAACACTTGGAATAATTACAGCTGCCACCTTGAAGCTTTTCCAATTACCTAAAATGATCACAACCTTATTTGTAGAAGCAAATGAAATTTCTAATGCGGTAAAGTTGTTAAATACTTTCAAATCTCATTTCCCAGATAGAATTGAATCTTTTGAACTTATGCCAAAAAGTTTTTGGGAAGTTGCAAAAAATAATATTAATAACATTGTTATGCCCCTTGAAAAAATGCCTGAGATGGGTGTTTTAATAGATGTTTCTAGTTTTTCAAAAAATGAGGTTACTCCAAATGAAAATGGAGAAATTCAAATTATAAAATCAATTGAAAATGTATTAGAAGAATGCTTTGAAGTTAATTTAATCACTGATGCCACCATTTGTATAAACGAAAATCAAAAAAGAGCATTATGGTCTATAAGAGAAGCTGCTGCTGAGTCAGAAAAAAAAGAACTCGAAAACTCAAATCTAATAAAATGTCTAAAGCATGATATATCTTTACCAATTGAATCAATTGAAAACTTTCATGAAGATGCACAAATTATGATTACTAATTTTTTACCTAATCTTAAAACAATTTATTTTGGTCATTTAGGTGACGGTAATCTTCATTATAATGTTTTTGGAAATGGATCTTTACCTGACGGCTTTGATGGAAAGAGTTTAGAATTAACAAAAGAACTTTATAAAATTGTCCACAACTATAATGGATCGTTTTCTGCAGAACATGGGATAGGCCAGTTAAAAAAAGATAGTTTAAAAACGCATAAAGATGAAGTAGCATATTCAATTATGGGGATAATAAAAAATCAATTAGATCCACAAGGAATAATGAACCCAGGGAAAGTACTATTTTAAATTATACCTAATTCAAATAAATTAATTTTATTTTTAATAATGAAGTAAGTAACAATGAAAATTTTAAGTATAATCTTTACATTAATAATAATCGTATCCAGTAAATCTTTTGGAGAAACCAAAAATAATTTACCTACAAATACTAAAGATGTTGAGTTTACTAGTGATAAAATAAAAGTTGACGAAAAAACAAAATAGTTACAGCATCAGGAAATGTAATAATAATAAATGAAAATAGAAAAATTATTGCTGATAAGGTGGTTTACGATCAAAATATTGATAAGGCCATAGCAACAGGTAAAGTTATCTTAAGAGAAAAAGACGGATCTATATATGAGTCTAACGAAGTAGTTTTAACTAATGAATTTAAGTCAGTTGTTGCAATTCCACTTTTTGGAAAATTAAAAGATAAATCAAGTGTAAGAGCTAAAAAATTCAAAAAAAATGATGTTGGTGAAAGTTTCTTTAACGAGGGTGTATACACAGCTTGTGATTGTGATTTAAAAAAACAAGAAACACCTATTTGGAGATTAGAATCTAAACAAATTCATCATGATCCAAAAACACAAACTATTTACCTCAAACACCCTGTGATGAAAATATTTTCTTTACCAGTGTATTATTTACCATATTTAAGCTTTCCTGATTGGACAGTTAAAAGAAGGTCAGGATTTTTGGCCCCGACCTATGGTTATTCAAATAGAAATAGATTTCATATTAAAGTTCCATATTATTACGCCCCGGAAAATGATCCAACATGGGATATGACATTTACTACTCATCAAAATGGTAAAACAGGTCATGCGGATCAATTAAATATTAGGAAGGAATATGAGAATACATCTCTAGAAACTAATATATATAATGGTAATTTAGATACTAATGAATCAAATGGTGATAATGTATTTGCAGTAAATTTAAAAGCATCAACTTCTTTAAAAAATAATTGGGATATGATAATCGAAGGGAAATATGCTGATCAAAAAACATTTATGAAAAGATATGGCTTTGATGACGATACAAGTTACAAAAGTTATATTGAATTAAAAAAAATAAATAATAATTCAATATCAAATATTGAAATTTATAATATCCAAAACCTTGATGAAACAAGTAGTAATAATGAACCTGTTCTAGCCCCATCAGTATCCCATCACATTTTTAACACTAATAAAAAGTATGGTTATAATTATGACATTAAGCTTAATGCTCATTCAATATATAATGACGAAAGCTATGATATTAAAAGATGGTCTGGATTTGGAAATATTAATAAAAAATTGTATTTTCAAAATCTTTTATTAGACGCTGATGCTAATATAGGTTTAGATTTATATTCTATACAAGGAAGACCGACAAACGACACTAACGATAATAGATATATTGATAGAATTTCATCTGGATTTTCAGTTGCTGCAAGTAACCAATTTGATTTTATCAATGAAACCTCAAGTTTTATTATAGAGCCCAAGATTCAAATGAGTTCCCTCTTTGCCACGGATAGAACAGACGAAGTCCCTAATAGAGATTCATCAGAATTTATTTTAGATCAAGCTAACTTATTTTTAAATAATCAATATCAAGGAAGAGATAATATACAATCAAACGATAGATTGAATTTTGGTTTTACTATTCTAGGAATGAGTGAAACTTTTGGTGATTTCAATTTTTTCTTTGGTCAAAGCCAAAAATTAAGCGGAACTCAAAAAAACATCTCAATTGCTAATAAAGACAGGCAGTCACACATAATTAATACAATAAGCTGGAATGTAAGTGAAATGTATAATTTCTCTTGGTTTTCTCTTTATAATCATCATGATTTCAAATCTGACACTTCTGATTTTCAATTTAATGGATCTATTGATGGTTGGTCATATTCTGCTAATCACAGATCAGTTAATAAAGAATTTGTTTCTGATAACAATGATAGAGAAGAATTAGCGTTAGGTTTATCAAAAAACTTTGCAAATTGGAAAACAAGTTATTCAAGAACATATGATATGAAAAATAATGATGAAGAACTAATATCTGAGACACTAGGATTAGAATATACTGGCACTGGTTATATGTTTGAGAACTGCCTAACTATTTTATTTGAGTATAAAAGTACTGGTGGAGTTGCAGACAGAGATATATTACCTGAAGACTCTGTTTATTTGACATTTAGTTTTAGAAATCTTGGTGATTTTAAATATAAACCTAAAGCTATCACAAGAGCTTTAGGTCAAAGTATAAAGAACTAATCCATAACATACATGAATTTCTGTAATAACTCTTCCGCTAAATTTTTATTATATACTTTAGGAACTTTAAAAACAACTTGGCGACCACATTTGTTATAGACTTCTAAAATCTCTTCAACGACATGATAGTAAGATCTACCTATATAATCATCAAAAATTATTATACTACCCTCTTTTGCGTTAATGAGGCTAAATAAAAAGGAAGCTACACGAAACCTGCCATCAATTAAAATCACATCAGCTTTTAGGTTAAAAGTCCAAACATTGCTAATATAATCAATAAAATGTTTCCTATATTCATA
>CACBMD010000033.1 GCA_902539895.1 uncultured SAR116 cluster alpha proteobacterium | reverse complement strand
TGTTTTGAAATAAAAAAAATTTCTGATAATTTAATATTTTAGTACAATTATTAAGCAATTTTTTATCCAAAAAATTAATTAAAAAACTTCTATTAGCATAAAAGTTAAAAAAATTATAATCTAAAAATTGAAATAAACACATCATTTAGATTATTTTTCTAACAAAACACTACATTTAGTATAGAATACAAGCAATAATTATGGAAGAGTATATTAAAAAAATTAACTTAAACTTGTCGAACCTATCTGTCGTTCTTATATTATAAGATGAATTATATCAAAATAAGGAATATTAGAAAAGTTGTTAAATAATACAAGATATAAAAGTTCTGAAGAATTTGTTTTAAGAATTATACAATCAATTACTATGGGTGAAGATAAAGATAGTAAGGATGATATTGAAGGAAACGTAAAACTAGCAATAAAGCCAAAAACAAAGACTCCACCGCTTTATAGAGTATTAATGATGAATGATGATTATACTCCAATGGAATTTGTTATTGAAGTGCTTGAAAAATTTTTTCAGAAAAATAGAGAAGAGGCAACACAAATAATGCTACATGTTCATCAAAGTGGCGTTGGTGTATGTGGAATTTATGCATATGATTTAGCAGAAACCAAAGCGATGCAAGTAATGAATTATGCTCGTAAATATGAGCATCCTTTACAAGTGCAATTAGAAAAGGAATAAAAATGTTATCTAAATCTTTAGAAGAAACACTTAGACGAGCAATGACAAATGCTTCTTCATTAAAGCATGAGTTTGCAACATTAGAACATTTGCTCTCTGCTTTGTTAAAAGATCAAGATGCTATTGAAGTTTTAAAAGCATGTTCAGTGAATGTAAAAATATTAGAAGAAGATATAGACAGATATTTAAATGAAGAATTGAAAGCAATTGTTACATCCGATAAAGAAGCAGATACACAGCCAACAGCAGGCTTTCAAAGAGTTGTTCAAAGAGCTGTAATACATACCCAATCCTCAGGAAGAAGCGAAGCAACAGGAGCAAATATTTTAGTTGCTATGTTTTCTGAAAGAGATTGCTATGCAGTTTATCTACTTCAGAAACAGGATATGAAACGTCTTGATGCAGTAAGCTTCATAAGTCATGGTTTGGCGAAAGATCCTAACTATTCAAAATCTACTACACCATCTGGAGCTGACAATGATATTGAAGATGCCGATAATAAAAAATCTGAAAAAGCTCTAGATAAATATGCAGTAAACCTAAATGATAAAGCAGCTGAGGGCAAAGTTGATCCTTTAATAGGTAGACAATCAGAGCTAGATAGAACTATTCAGGTTTTATGTAGAAGAACCAAGAATAATCCTTTATTAGTAGGTGACCCTGGTGTAGGAAAAACTGCAATAGCAGAAGGTCTAGCCGATAAAGTTGTAAATGGCAATGTTCCTGAAGTTTTATTAAATTCAGAAATTTATGCATTAGACATGGGTGCCTTGTTAGCAGGCACAAGGTATAGGGGTGATTTTGAAGAACGTTTGAAGGCTGTAATGAAAGAGATTGAAAAGAATGAAAATGCAATACTATTTATTGACGAAATTCACACCATAATAGGAGCAGGAGCGACTAGTGGTGGTGCCATGGATGCATCTAACTTATTAAAACCAGCACTTCAAAATGGGACACTAAAATGCATAGGTTCAACAACCTATAAAGAATATAGAGGCTATTTTGATAAAGATAGAGCTTTAGTGAGGCGTTTTCAAAAGATTGATGTTTCAGAGCCAAATGTTGAAGATACTGTAAAAATTTTAATGGGTTTGAAATCACGTTATGAAAAACATCATAACTTAAAATTTACAAATAATGCTATTAAAACTGCCGTTGAGCTATCTGCTAGATACATAAATGACAGAAAGTTACCTGACAAAGCTATTGACGTAATTGATGAGACTGCTGCAGCTCAAATGTTAAAAAACAAATCAAAAAGAAAGAAAATTATTGGTAAAGCTGAGATTGAAGAGACTATTGCATTAATTGCAAGGATACCACCTAGAAATGTTTCTACAGACGATAGAAAAGCGCTTTCGAAGTTAGAAGACGATTTAAAAAGAATGGTTTATGGACAGGACAAAGCAGTGTCTGAGTTAGTATCAAGTATAAAATTATCCAGAGCAGGTTTAAGGGAAGGTGAAAAACCGGTAGGCTGTTACTTATTTTCTGGTCCAACGGGTGTTGGAAAAACTGAAGTTGCTAAACAATTAGCTGAGGCTACTGGAGTTAAGCTCATAAGGTTCGATATGTCAGAATATATGGAAAGACATACTGTCTCAAGATTAATTGGAGCTCCTCCAGGGTATGTTGGTTTTGATCAAGGTGGTCTTTTAACTGATGCCGTCGATCAAAATCCTCATTCTGTATTATTATTAGACGAGATAGAAAAAGCACATCCAGATTTATTTAACTTACTTCTTCAAGTAATGGATCATGGAAAATTAACAGATAATAATGGTAAGTCTGTAGATTTTAGAAATACGATTTTAATTATGACTACAAATGCAGGAGCACAAGAGCTCTCAAAAGCAGCAATAGGATTTAAGCAAGAAAATCGTGAAGGTGCAGATAGCGAAGCAATTGAAAAATTATTTGCACCAGAATTTCGAAATAGATTAGATGCTATAATTCCTTTTGGATACTTACCATTAGAAGTTGTTAGAATGGTTGTTGACAAATTTATAATGCAATTAGAAGCGCAATTATCTGAAAAAGGTGTATCTGTTGTATTAACTGATAAAGCTAGAGACTGGCTGGCATCAAAGGGTTACGATAAAACATTTGGTGCCAGACCTCTAGGAAGAGTAATTCAAGAGCATATAAAAAAGCCTTTGGCTGAAGAACTTTTATTTGGAAGATTAGTTGACGGTGGTGTTGTTTATGTTGATTTATCAAAAAATAAATTAACATTAAAAACAGAAGGTTCAGTTTCTAAAGACAAAAAAAAGAAGACAATAGATCCAAAAAATAAAAGTAATGATGCTACGGAACTAACTTAAATATTTGAGTATGGAGAATTTTCTGTATTAATAAATTTTATTTGTTTGTTAATTTCTATTTCTTCTAATTTAGTAAAATTTTTAATGGCTTTTGCAAAAGAATCATTCAACACAAAATGATTACTATAAGTTGGTTGTGCAATATATCCTCTTTGTATTTTGTGATGACCTTGTGCACCTGCTTCAACTTTTTTGATGTTTTTTTCAATTGCATATTCAATAGCTTGGTAATAACAAAGTTCAAAATGTAAAAAAGGAATATTTACAATAGAACCCCAATTTCTACCATAAAGAGTATTTTTACTAATAAAGTTCAAAGCGCCAGCGACAACTTTTTTGTCTTGTTTAGCTATAATTAATAAAATATCGTTTTTCATTGTATCATTTAGCAAATAGAAAAATTCTTTAGTTAAATATGCCCCTCCCCATTTTTTATCTACTGTGTTTAAATAAAAATTATAAAAAGAATCCCATATTTCCTCGTTTAGTTGTTCACCAGTTAATTTTTCAATAACTAAGTTTGTATTTTTAATTTTTTTTCTTTCATTTTTGATTGCTTTTCTTTTGGAACTCTTCAGTTCATTTAAAAAGTCGTCAAATGTTTTATAATTATTGTTATGCCAGTGGAATTGTAATCCTGTTCTCCTTATCCAATTATTGTTTTGCAATCTTCTATTAAAGTCATCTGTAGTGAAGTTAATATGTGCTGAACTCAATTTGTTGTCTCTGACAATCAATTCATATGTTTTTATTATTAATTCAAAGATTTTTTTATAGTCTGTATTTTCATGGTTGATCATAATCCTTGGACCAGTTGCAGGTGTAAAAGGGATTGCGCAAATTAGTTTGGGATAATATTGTCCACCTGCATTTTCAAAAGCATTTGCCCAAGAATGGTCAAAAATATATTCACCGTATGAGTGCATTTTTAAATAATTTGGGGAAACACCTATTATTTCCTGATTTGTATTTTTAATTATTATGTGTTGAGGATTCCAGCCTGTTGATGAATGAACTGATCTAGAAACTTCCAAAGAATTCAAAAAATCATAAGATGTAAATGGATGATTATAAGTATTTAAATTATTCCAATCATTTTTATTGATATCGGATAATTTGGATATTAACTCAACTCTCATTATCAAAGGGTTTTAAGAAAATATAATTTAATTTTCAATCTCAAAAATACCTTCGATTTCTACTGGGACGTTTCTTGGAAGCGCTGGTGCTCCAACTGCAAATCTAGCGTGTTTACCTTGTTCTCCAAAAATTTTAACGAATAAATCTGATGCACCGTTTATTATCTTAGGCTGATCAGTAAAGTCTGGTGTAGAGGCTACAAATCCACCCAATTTAACGACTTTTTTGACTTTATTAAGATCACCATTGCAAGCTTCCTTTAATTGGCTTAGCAAAGCCATTGCGCAAGCTTCAGCCATTTGAATTCCTTCTTCAACAGAGACATTATCTCCAATTTTCCCTTTTATGGTTAATTCTCCATTAATAAAAGGTAATTGTCCTGATATGAAAACTAAGTTATTTGATATTACGTATGGAATGTAACTTCCTGCTGGAGCACTAGCATTATCAATATCTATATTTAATTCTTCTAATCGCTTATTAATATCTTTAGTCATTTAAACCCCTAATTTAAGAACAACCCGAAGTAGCACCACATGTATTACACTTCATACATGTACCATTTCTAACTAGAGTAAAATTTCCACACTCTCCACAAGCTTCCCCCTCATATCCTTTAATTTTAGCCTCTATTTCTTGAGAAAGACTTGGAGCCTTTGTTTCATCAATAGTAATAGTAGTATTATTATTAGATAATTCTACATCTTGATCTTTTAGGGAAGTGGTTTGTGGCATCACTGAAATATTATTTGAACCTCCAGACACGACTTTTAATTCTCTTCTTACAAAGCCTCGACTAGCTACTTTTTCTGAGAATAGCGCTTTGTTATCACCTGAGCCAGTAGTACTTGAATCTAGATCGTCTGGTCCTACATGACCAAGATCGTTTCGATCCAAATATGAGATAGCCAATTCTCTAAAAATATAATCAAGGATTGAAGTTGACATTTTAATGGTATCATTTCCAGTTACCATTCCTTGAGGTTCAAAGCGTGTAAAAGTATAAGCTTCAACAAATTCTTCTAAAGGAACGCCGTATTGCAAACCAATTGACACTGCTATAGCAAAGTTATTCATCAAAGATCTAAAAGCCGCACCTTCTTTATGCATATCAATGAAAATCTCGCCTAATTTTCCATTTTCATATTCACCAGTTCTAAGATATACTTTATGACCACCTACCATTGCTTTCTGTGTATAACCTTTCCTTCTGTGCGGTAGTTTTTCACGTTCTGCCCTAACAACTCTCTCAACTATTTTTTCAACAACTTCACTGGTTCGTTTTGTGATATCTTGTTCGATTGTTGTATTATCTTCATCGATGTCATCGTCATCTAGAAGTGCTGAGTTTAATGGTTGGCTTAATTTAGATCCATCTCTATATAATGCATTAGCTTTAATTCCCAATTTCCATGACAACATATAAGCATCACTGCAATCATCTATAGAAGCATCATTGGGCATGTTTATAGTTTTCGATATAGCTCCAGAGATAAAAGATTGTGCTGCTGCCATCATTTTAATATGACTTTCAACGGACAGGAATCTCTTACCTATTCGTCCACACACGTTTGCACAATCAAACACTGAAAGGTGTTTTTTATTCAAATGAGGAGCGCCTTCAAGAGTCATAGCACCACAAACATGAATATTCGCCACATCTATTTCTTCTTGGGTGAAACCTAAAAACTCCAACATATTGAAACTAAAATCATTCAATTGTTCAGAAGAAATACCTAATGTATTTTTGCAAAATTCTTCTCCAAGGGTAAATTGATTGAATACGAATTTAATATCAAAAGCTGACTCTAAAGAGTCTTCAATTAATTTTATTTCTCTGTCAGTAAAACCTTTTGAAATTAATGCATTGTGGCTTATTGCTTGACATTCTTTTAGACTGCCAGCACCTACGGCATATTTTTGCATGTCGTTAATTTGGTCTGTATCATAACCCAAATGAGCAAGTGCTTCAGGAACCACACGATTTATAATTTTAAAATATCCACCACCCGCTAATTTCTTAAATTTTACCATTGCGAAATCAGGTTCAATACCAGTAGTATCACAATCCATTACTAATCCAATTGTTCCAGTTGGAGCTATTACTGTAGCTTGAGCGTTTCTATAGCCATTTTTTTCACCTAAAGAGAGTGCTTTAGCCCATGCATCTTTGGCAGCTGTTATTAAGTTTTGATCAGGGCAATCCTCAGACATCAAAGGAACTGGATTTATAGAAAGGTCTTCATAACCTCGTGTTTTACCCTCTGATGCTCTTTTGTGATTCCTTATAACCTTTAACATGCTATTTGCATTTTCTTTATATTTAGGAAATGGTCCTAATTCACCAGCGATTTCTGCTGATGTTGCGTATGATATCCCAGTCATTATTGATGTAAGAGCAGCGCATATAGATCTTCCTTGATCACTGTCATAAGGGATACCCCAAGACATTAATAATCCACCGATATTTGCGTAACCTAGTCCAAGTGTTCTATATTCATAAGATCTCTGCGCGATTTCTTTTGAAGGAAATTGTGCCATCATTACAGAAATTTCAAGGGTTAATGTCCACAATCTAGTTGTATACTCATATGCTTTTATATCAAATGAGGCGTCATCCTTCTTAAACTGTAATAGATTTATTGATGCCAAATTACAGGCAGTGTCGTCAATAAACATATATTCAGAGCAAGGGTTAGACGCATTAATTCTACCAGCATTAGGGCAAGTATGCCATTCGTTAATTGTAGTGTCATATTGCAAACCAGGATCTGCACAAGCCCAAGCAGCTTCAGAAATCTTAGACCACAATTCTTTTGCATTTACTGTTTTATGAACACCACCGTCAGTTCTCCTCTTTAGATCCCATTTACCATTTTGAGATACTTTTTCTAAAAATGCATTACTAACTCTTACTGAGTTATTAGAATTCTGCCCAGATACAGTTAAGTAAGCTTCGCTATCCCAATCTGTATCGTAAGTTTGGAATTCAATTTCTTTAAACCCTTGACCAGCAAATTGAATTACTCTTTGGATGTAATTTTCAGGTATCATGACTGCGCGGCAATTTAATATTGCTTTTTTAAGCTGGTTATTAACTTTTGGATTTAATCTGTCTTTGTCATTATAATGTTCTAAATTGCAAGCATCCATTACGGATTTTAAATTTTTTGCAGTTAGTTTTGAGCCCGCTACCAGCGCTGCTACTTTTTGTTCTTCAACGACTTTCCAGTTTATATATTCTTCTATATCAGGATGATCTATATCAACTGTGACCATTTTTGCAGCTCTTCTCGTAGTACCACCAGATTTGATTGCTCCAGCAGCTCTATCACCTATTCTTAAAAAACTCATCATTCCTGAAGACCTTCCACCACCTGATAAACCTTCAGTACTGCCTCTTAATTTAGAAAAATTGGATCCTGTTCCAGAACCATATTTGAATAACCTGGCCTCTCTAACCCAAAGGTCCATTATCCCCCCTTCATTAACAAGGTCATCTGCTACAGATTGAATGAAACAGGCGTGAGGTTGTGGATGTTCATATGAGGATTGAGATTTAACAAGTTTTTTTGTTTTAAAGTCAACATAGTAGTGACCTTGACTAGGACCATCTATACCATAAGCCCAGTGCAAGCCTGTATTAAACCATTGTGGTGAGTTTGGAGCACACATTTGTGCGGCTAGCATAAATCTCATTTCATCAAAATAAGTCTTTGCATCATCTTCAGTTGTAAAATAATTACCCTTCCATCCCCAGTATGTCCACGTACCAGCAAGTCTGTTAAACACTTGCTTTGCTGATTCTTCGCCTTTGT
>CACBMD010000032.1 GCA_902539895.1 uncultured SAR116 cluster alpha proteobacterium | reverse complement strand
GTTTTTTGCAATTCTAGCTTCCATCCAACAATTAATTTCAGTACCAAGCCCGTCACCAAGTACAATTTTTAATCCTAATTTATGTGCATATTTTATTGCTTCAGTTAATTTTGTAATAGATAAAAATCTTTTCAACTTAAGTTTGCATAATCCTACGCCTTTTAATTTAGAAGCTTTTTCAATATCTTTAATACTACAAATAGGTTCGTCCAACATTATTGGGATGCGAGATAGTTCAGCGACTGCAGCGTTTGCATCCCAATCATTAGCATCACAAGGCTGCTCAAATAATTCTATGAAATCAGGCTTTAACCCCTGAACAAATTTACAACCGTCTTTTTTTGTGTACCCCCTATTAGCGTCTATTCTTAGTTTAGCTCTGCCATTTAAATAAGTTTGTATATTATTTATTTTTTTAATATCTGCATTAACGTCCTTTCCAACCTTAATTTTTATTGTTGTAAATCCTTGTTCAGTTACTTTGTCCAATTCATCTTTTATTTCAGATTCTTCCTCTGCATTAAATGAAGTTAATAATTTAAGTTTTAGAGAGCTCTTATTATTTAAAATATTATTTTTTTCTAGCATCTCGATTGCTGTATAGATTGCACTTGAAGCAACAATACTTATAGAGGAATTAGATAAAATGATTTCTTTTGCTTCGTATAATTTTTTATTTAAAATTAATTTTGATATAACTCTGGCAAATGTCCATCCACCGTCTCTAGTTTCACTGCTGGAGCCAGGTGATATGTGCTGTTCGCCCCATCCCTCATTACCTTGATCATCTACAATATGAATCAATAACGGTTCAAAAGAATAGAATGTATTATAGGATAATTTATAAGGCTTTATTAGAGGAACATCTAGTCTGTAAATTATAACTTTTGAAACAATATTATCTCTAATTACCATATAGAACTCTCATAATTTTTAATAAAATATTAACAACAAGAAAAAATTATATAAGATATAATTTTAACGTTAACTTATTATAAAGGAGTGCTAATGCCAATTTATAGTTTAGGTGAAAAAAAACCTCAATTACCTGAAAATAACCTATATTGGGTTGCACCAGATGCACATGTTATAGGAAACGTTATTTTAGGGAAAGATGTTGGTGTATGGTTTGGATCAGTTTTAAGAGGTGATAATGACGTTATTAAGATTGGTGAAGAAACAAACATACAAGAAAACACTATAATTCACGTTGATCCTGATTGTCCTGTCACCATAGGTAATAATTGTACGATTGGACATAATGCAATTATACACGGTTGTACAATAGGTAATAATTCTTTAGTTGGAATGGGTGCAACAATTCTCAATAATGCTAAAATAGGCAACAATTGTCTTGTAGGCGCTGGTGCCCTTGTTACTGAAAATAAAGAATTTCCGGATGGTTGGTTAATTGTAGGCTCACCAGCTAAAGCTGTAAGAGAACTAAGTCAAGAGATGATTGAAAATATGACAAGATCTTCAAAGCATTACGTAGCAAACTTTAAAAAGTTTGCAGAAGAAATGAGAGAAATTAAATAATCTTGTCGTCTTTAAAACCTTCAATTTCATCTTTAGTATAGCCTAGACCAGACAATATCTCAGTATTGTGTTCACCGAGTTTGGGTGCTCTTTTTATGTTAGCAGGTGTCTTGGAAAATTTCCAAGGAGTACCGTGTACTTTCATATTTTTGTTTAGTTCTGGATACCATACTTCTGTTACATAATTGTTTTCTTTTATATTTGGATCATTAGATGCTTCAAGCATTGTATTAACATGGGTAGATATCATGTCAGCTTTTCTCAAGACTGATATCCAATTATCTCTGGTATCAGTTGAGAATAATTCAGCAAGTTTATCCAAAATTTCAGTTTTCTTTTTTTCAGATTCAAACGCTAAACCAAGATCAATGAGACCATTTTCTGTCAAAACATCAAAAAAGTTAAGGGCTTTCATTGCTTCCCGCCAGTCATCTGGATCAAGCTGGAGTGCGAAAGGCTCACCATTAATATCGTTAAAACATGCTGCAATACCCGGCCTTTCTCTTGTTCCATTAATTCTAGCTCCAGTAATTGGTGGCCTGTTACTCCACATTGCTGTAGTCATAGTCCAACCAAGAAGTCTGAAAGCACTCCCAACTAAAGAAGTTTCTAACTTTTGACCTTTTCCTGTTTTTTGAGCATTTATATATGCCGCTAAAATTCCTCCAAAAGTTAGTATTGCACAACTTTCATCTGCAACTGAGGCTACTCCTGTTCTTAAATTATTTCCAGGAATTGAATATGCTTCAGCTATTCCACTTAAAGCTTGTCCTACCGCGTCGGTTCCTGGTAAGTGTCCGTCAGGGGCATCAGGCCCATAAGCAGAAACAGAAGCGTAAACTATTTTAGGATTAATTTTGCTAAGAGTATCATAATCAAAATTAAGTTTTTCAGCAACGCCTGGTCTAAAATTTTGACCAAACACATCGGCATCCTTTATTAAACTGTGAAGTATTTTTTGTCCTTTTTCTGATTTAAGATTGAGAGTTAAACTTTTAACTCCTCTGTTATTAGTCTCAAAAAATGATCCAATCTTTCCTTCTAAAAAACCTGAGTTACGATTGTTATCACCTTTACCTGGCGTTTCAATTTTAATTACTTCAGCACCAAGATCTGCCATTAACATGTAGGGCACAGTTCCAGCTTGTGCTGTTGAACATGCAACTATTTTTAACCCAGAAAGAGCTCCATTTATTTCACTCATTTTGACCTCTAATTTTCCTCTAATTTCGGCATATTATATCTATCTTCTGGGTTAAGCCAACCTTTGAAGTTTGGTTTTCTTTTTTCTGCAAAGGCTCTTCTACTTTCCATTCTATCCTCAGTGTCGCCGTGAAGATGTAGCTTTTCAGCAAGGTCTGCAATATTAGGATTTATTTTTGGTGCCATATGCTTCATCATATAAAGTGTGTTTACTCTTGCAGCAGGAGGTAGTGATAGCAGATGTTCTGCCATTGAATAAGCCTCACTCATAAGATCTTTAGCTTCCACTAAACGATTAATGAAACCAACTTGATGCATCCTTTCAGCAGAAATTCTATATCCAAAAGCCATTTCAGTTGCAACGGGATGTGGGAGGTTGCCATAATGTCCATGATTATAACCGCCAAGAAGCCATCTTTTTGCTTCTGACATTTCAAAAATTGCTTCTTTCACAGCAATCCTAAGATCTGTTCTCTCAACTAACATAAATCCACCACCCATTGCATATCCATTTACTGCTGCTATGACTGGCTTTTGAAGAGCACCTGTCTGAAATGGGTCAACTAAGTTTTCTTCTACAAATTCTTTTGGGGATCCTGGGATGCCTCTGTCAATAGACTCTTTCATATCTTCGCCTGCACAAAACCCTCTTCCAGTTCCTGTCAAAATTGCTACTTCTAAATCTTTATCCTCATGATATCTATTGAACGCTTCTGCCATACCTTTTCTTATAACAGTGCTTAAAGCATTTAATCTTTCTGGACGATTTAATCTGATAGTAATTATTTGGCCATTAATTTCAGTTTCAACAAAACTCATAGAGATGCTCCTAATATCTAAATCCTTGAAACCTAATTTATATACTAAAAAATCTTGCAAGTCATGGATATTAAATCATAATAAATTTTACATTTAAGAAAATTATTGTTTGGGGGATACAATGAAAACTAGAGCTGCAGTTGCTGTAGAGGCGGGAAAACCGCTAGAAATTATGGATGTGGATTTAGAAGGGCCTCGTTCCGGAGAAGTTCTAGTAGAAATAAAAGCAACAGGTATATGCCACACGGATGAGTTCACACTTTCTGGTGATGATCCTGAAGGACTTTTCCCAGCAATATTAGGGCACGAAGGAGCAGGAGTTGTAAGAGAGGTGGGTAAAGGCGTAACATCTCTTAAAGAAGGTGATCATGTAATTCCTCTTTATACACCGGAATGCAGAGAGTGTGAGTATTGTTTGCATCCGAAAACTAATTTATGTCAGGCCATAAGAGTTACCCAAGGTAAAGGAGTAATGCCTGATGGTACTAGTAGATTTTCGATAAATGAGAAACCCATATTGCATTATATGGGAACATCTACTTTTTCAAATTACACTGTAGTTCCTGAAATTGCGCTTGCTAAAGTAAATAAAAAAGCTCCCTTTGATAAAATTTGTTATATCGGATGCGGTGTAACTACAGGTATTGGAGCCGTTATCAATACAGCAAAGGCAACTGCAGGTTGTAACGCAGTAGTTTTTGGCTTAGGTGGTATTGGTCTTAATGTTATTCAAGGTTTGAGAATGATAGGAGCAAACATGATTGTTGGTGTCGACATGAATAACAAAAAAGAATCTTGGGGAAAAAAGTTTGGTATGACACATTTTGTAAATCCATCAGAGATTGATGGTGATTTAGTTAATTACTTGGTTGATCTTACAAGTGGTGGTGCAGACTACTCTTTTGAATGTATTGGGAATGTGAATGTAATGAGACAAGCTTTAGAGTGCGCACATAAAGGCTGGGGAGAAAGTATAATAATTGGGGTTGCTGGAGCAGGGCAAGAAATTAAAACTAGACCTTTCCAACTAGTTACAGGTAGAAGCTGGAAAGGTACAGCTTTTGGTGGAGCAAGAGGAAGAACCGACGTTCCAAAAATTGTGGAGTGGTATCTTCAAGGCAAAATTGAAATTGATCCAATGATTACCCATAATTTAAAATTAGAAGATATTAACAGAGGCTTTGATTTGATGCATGCTGGTGAATCAATAAGATCAGTCGTAGTTTTTTAATGAAAAATATATCTGAAGTATTTTCATTTGAGGGTAAACAATTAGTCTGTAGTCATCAGTCTCTGGTTAATAATTGTGAAATGACTTTTGCAGTTTTTATCCCTCCCAAAATAAAAAAACCTCCAGTCTTGTGGTATTTATCTGGTTTAACTTGTAGTCACTTAAACGTAATGGAAAAAGGTGAGTACAGAAAAAAAGCTGCTGAACTAGGCATAGCAATTATTTGTCCTGATACTAGTCCTAGAGGGGAAGATATACCCGACGAAAAAGACAATTGGCAATTTGGCAGTGGAGCTGGTTTTTATCTGGATGCAACAGAACCGCCATATGACAGAAATTATAATATGTACACTTATATAATTGAAGAACTTCCAAGTATTATTGAAAATAATTTCGATTTTGATATGTCTAGACAAAGTATTTTTGGTCACTCAATGGGTGGTCACGGAGCTATTGTAATGGCTTTAAGAAACCCAAAGAAATTTAAAAGTTGTTCTGCATTTGCTCCAATTGTCGAGCCATCAACAGCCAGCTGGTCTAGTGATGCCTTTAAAAAATATATTGGTTTAAATCAAAGTGATTGGCAAATGTATGATAGTGTAGCTTTAGTTAAGAATGGTTATCATTTTCCTGAAATTCTTGTTGATCAAGGAGATGCGGATAGTTTTTTAAAAGAAGGGTTAAGGCCTTGGCTATTAGATGATGCATGTAAGGATAAAAATATTAATTTAAAACTTAGAATGCACCCAAATTATGATCATTCATATTATTTTATATCAACCTTTATGTCAGATCATTTAATTTGGCATAGAGATAGAATATGAATTTATTTTTGTGGAATAGAATATGTAAGTGAAGCGTGGGCAACAGGCTCGTCAATATCTTCTGAATAAATTAAAACATCGCCTACACTTAAAGTTTTTCCTAATTTTAAAATTCTGGCTTTACTAGTTAAATTTTTCTCATTTGGTTTTCTTAAAAAATTTATTGAACAATTAGTTGTAACAGTAAGACTTTTTGGTCCTATAATGCTTAGTGTTGCTAAATAAAAAGTTACATCTGCCAATAAAAACATCGTTGGGCCTGAAACTGTTGCCCCTGGTCTCAAATGTTCTTCAGTAATGTACATTAGCATTGAAAAAGACTGGTCGGTTGCATTTAATATCTTGAAGTTTTTGCTTACTTGAGGAAATTCTTTATTTAAAAATTTATCAAGGCTTTCTTTTGTCATTAATTGTTGCATTATATTATGGTAACTTTCTTTTATCTAAAAGTCTCTGTGCCATAGTAGGGGCCGCTCCTAAATAATTAGATGGATCTATCATTTTTAACAAATCTTGTTCATTAAAAAATTTAGAAATTTCTTTGTTTTTTAATAATATATCTATGAATGATATGTTGTTTTTGATTGATTCCCTACAACAGTCATAAACTAAATCGTGTGCAATTTGTCTTCCCATTTTTGGTGCAAGGGCCATCATAACAGACTCTGCAACAATTAACCCATTAGTTTTATAAATGTTTTCCTTCATTTTTTCAGGTGAAACTTCTAAACCTTCCAAAAGATATTTGGCTGACTTGAAAGATGAAGAAGCAACCAAAAAGGCGTTAGGTATTACATGCCATTCTACATGCCATTGACCTGTAGCTCTTTCATGGTCAAGGACCATAGCATCTAGCATAGAAGAATGATGTTCTCTTAATAGTTTTGAACAAGCCAGCATTACCTCAGAAGAAATGGGATTTCTTTTTTGAGGCATTGTCGAAGAAGAACCTCGTCCGTGAAGATATGGTTCAGCCACTTCTTGTGTTTCTGTTTGCATCATTAACATCACATCATAAGCTATTTTACCAAGCGATGCGGCAACTATTGCAAGCCAACCAGTTACTTCACAAAAATTATCTCTAATAGAATGCCAACTTACGTCAGGTACATTCAGATCTAATTCTTTTGCAAGAGTTGACTGTGTCTTAAGACCTTTATCTTCTCCCAAAGAAGCAAGTGTTCCTGCTGCTCCAAAAAATGAAACATTGAAAATACGTTTCTTTATTTCTTCCAGTCTTTTGTGATGCCTATCTATACCAGATAACCATGTAGATGCCTTATACCCAAAAGATATAGGTAAAGCATGTTGCAAATGTGTTCTACCAGCCATAGGTGTTTTAATGTGATATTCAACAATTCTTTCTAAAGCATCTGAAATTGACTTTAGGTCTTTAGATAATAATTCAAGACCCTTTCTAATTTGAAGGATATCTGCTGTGTCCATAATATCTTGTGTTGTAGCGCCCCAATGACAAAATTGTCCAAAGTTGCCTTCAACTTTTTCACTTAGTTGTTCTACTAGTGGAAGAATTGGATATCCAACTATAGATGTCCTTTTTTCAAGTTTCTTCCAATCAATTATATCTACTTTTGCTGCTTGGGTTATTTTTTCTCCAGCTTCTTTTGGTATAATATTCAACTTTGATTGTGATCTTGCTAAAGCCGCTTCTACATCTAAATAAAGTTGTGTAGTACTCTCGTCAGAAAATAAGAAATGCATTTCTTTAGTACCAAACATTTCTCCCCATATTTTTGAATTTGTAACTAATGCAGGCATTTATATATCCTATGATTTAAATTTGATACCAAGATGCAGTTCTTTTCTCAAGAAAACTATTTAGACCCTCTTTTGCTTCATTAGTCATCCTTTTTTGAGAATGTTCAAAAACAAGTTCGTCAAATTTTTCATCTGACAACATTAAACCACTTTCAATTAAAGTTCTTCTTTTTGTAGCTTCCAATGCATCTGGAGCGCACATTAACAAGTCCTCAATAACAGGTTGAACAGCATTTTCAAGCTCACCCGTTTTACAAACTTGGTGAACTAAACCCATTTCCTTGGCCTGACTAGAGCTAAAACGCTCACATGTAAGAGCATATCTTCTAACGTTTCTTACGCCAATACTGGCATTTAAATGAGGTATTATAATTCCCGCCATTACACCCCATCTAGCTTCAGAAATAGAAAAAATAGCGTCTTCACTAGCTATTACTATATCAGCTGCTGCGGCAATTCCGGTTCCACCTCCAAAGCATCCTCCATGGATCAAGGCTATTGTTGGCTTAGGGAACTTTGTAAGACCTTGAATCGCTGAAGCTGTTTTTCTTGAAACCTCTATATTTTCTTTTTGACTAAGTTTACCAATTTCTTTAAGCCATTGTAAGTCAGCTCCTGCTTGAAAATGTTTTCCATTGCCTTTAATGAGCACTATTCTTACAGAATTATTTTTATATAAAGATTCAAAGCTTTTGATTAATTCAA
>CACBMD010000031.1 GCA_902539895.1 uncultured SAR116 cluster alpha proteobacterium | reverse complement strand
CAATCCAAGATGATCTAAAAACAACACTTCTTAATCTTTTAAAGAAAATGGAAAAGGGGGAGATTTCACCTTTTAATCATGTGATTATAGAAACTACAGGTCTGGCTGATCCTGTTCCTATAATTCATACTCTAATGACTTCATTGGATCTTCAAAGAATTTATTCAATAGATGGTGTGATTACTGTTGTTGATTCAATAAATGCTGAAGCTACGTACAACTCTCATGAAGAAGCGGTAAAGCAAACAGCTTTTGCAGACAGAATTATATTAAGTAAAACTGACATTGCAGATAAAGGAACAGTAAATTCTCTAACTGAGAGAATAAAAGCAATTAACCCAAAAGTTACTATAATTAAAAGTGACAAGAGCTCTTTACCAGTTTCAAAGTTACTAGGACTTAATGATTATAACCCACAAAATAAAAACTGGGACGTAATAAAGTGGCTTGAGATTGAAAAAAATAAAACTTCTAATCATTTGCATAATCATCATGATCATAATCACAAACATGACGTAAATCGTCATGGTAACGACATCGAGACTTTTGCAATGGTAACAAGTCAACCAGTAAGTATGACCTCAGTAAATTTTTTTCTGGAATTGCTTATGAGTCAGATGGGTGAAAATATACTAAGAATTAAAGGTATCTTGAATATTAAAGGACAGAACTGTCCAGCTGTTATTCATGGTGTTCAGCATATTTTTCATCCTTTAGAATGGTTAGAAAAATGGCCTAGCGATGACAAACAATCACGTTTAGTTTTTATCACTAAAAATGTAAAAAAAGATATAATAGACGATTTATTTAAAATTATCGGAAAAAATGAATTAAACTAATTTTATCAAGATCTAAGTTTAAAGAATAATGGTTGTGTATTCGTTTGGTTTAAAGATTTATCCACGCAAACATTTACAGCTATCTCTCTAAAAAACACTTTAATCTTGATTTTAATTCGTTTACTCCATATGTCTTCTTGCTATAAGAGAACCACCATCTACAGGGATTATTGAACCTGTAATGTAAGCGCTTGCTTTTGAGCAAAGAAATATGGATGTCCCAGCCATGTCTTCAGGAATGCCAATTCTTCCACGTGGAACTGATTTTTTGATTTGTTCTCCATATTCTTTGAGGGAATGAGCCATCATATTACTCTGAAATGGCCCTGGGGCAATAGCGTTTACGTTAATGTTCCTTTTAGCCAATCTATTTGCTAAAACTCTTGTTAATTGGTGAATTGCAGCTTTTGACGCAGGATAAGAATATGTTTCTGCTCTAGGTATGCCAACTCCATCTATAGATCCAACATTAATTATTCTAGATGGATCAGAATTGTTTCCAGAACTTTCTAACATTTTGATAAATTTTTGAATTAAGAAAAATACGGCTTTCACATTTGTGTCCATTACTTTATCCCACCCATTTTCAGGAAAAGTATCAAAAGGTGCTCCCCATGCAGCACCAGCATTATTAATTAAAATATTAAGTTTTTCTTCATTTTCCTCAATATGCCCTACTAATTTATCCATTTCATTCATCTCGGTTAGATCAGTGGGTATAGAAATACACTCCCCAAATTTTGATAGTTCCTCTGCTTTTAAATTACATTGATCTGATTTTCTTGATGTAATGTATGTTTTTACACCATTTTTTACAAAACCCTCAGCAATCATTGCGCCTATCCCTCTTGATCCACCTGTTACAAGAGCTACCTTGCCATTAATATCAAATAAATTTTCCATAATTTCCTCAAATATCGAAATTTTAATTACTAATTTTTTATTATTATATTATTGTTTAGCTTAGTAAAAATTTTAAAACTTATCATCATTATTTTTAATTTTTAGTGCTTTGGATACAAAATGGTTGATAATGAATTAATAAATATTAGACAAGATGAACAAATAGATTTGCATAAGCTTAAAAATTATTTAAATGAGCTATTGAAAATAGATATTGATAAAATCAATATACTTCAATTCAGTGGTGGGCATGCAAATCTAACGTATTTAATTAGTTTTAATGATAAAGAATTTGTATTAAGAAGACCCCCTCTTGGGCCTGTGGCACCTTCGTCTCATGATATGGCTAGAGAGCACATGGTTCAACATAGTTTAAATAAGTTATTTCCTTTAGCTCCTAAAAGTATTCATTTATGCGAAGATAATAAAATTATTGGAAGTAAGTTTCATTTAATTGAGAGAAAAAAAGGAATTGTGATTAGAAAAGAGATGCGATCGGAATTAGATGGATCTCGAAATAAGATAAGATTATTAAGTTTTAAAATGATTGATATTTTAGCTGAATTACATAAGCTAGACCCCTCACAGGTTGGTTTGGGTGACTTTGGAAGACCTGATGGTTTTGTTTTAAGACAGCTTAATGGTTGGGAAGATAGGTGGAAAAAAGCATCTGAGGATAAAATCAAAGCAAATAGGTTTAATAAACTTCTAAGGTACTTAAGATCTAACATTCCAGAGCCTCAAGGGGCTACAATTTTGCATAATGATTTTAAATTAGATAATATTATGTGGGATGTTGATAACCCTCTTTTACCTGTAGCGGTATTCGACTGGGATATGTGTACTAGAGGAGATCCATTGATGGATATAGGTCATTTGTTAAATTATTGGATAGATGAAGATGCCGATTATGAAGCTAATTTAATTACTTCGATGCCAGTTAAAAATATTTTATATCCTAAAAAAAGTGAAATTATTAATCATTATGCTTTAAAAACTGGTTTTAGCATAAAAGATGTTGACTGGTATTATGCTTTTGGAGCATTTAAATTAGCTGTTATTATTCAACAAATTTACGTAAGATTTCTAAAAGGGCAAACTCAAGATAAGAGGTTTGCAAATTTTGGTAAGAGAATAGAGGCTTTAATTAATAGAGCAAATGGAGTTTTTAACTTTAATTAGAGGTATAAAATGAATTTTGAATATTCAAACAAAGTAAAAGATCTTCAGGATAAACTTACAAATTTTATGAACGAACATGTTTATAAAAATGAAGCTGTTTATAAAGAAGAAGTTGAAAAAGGTGGTCGATGGTGTGTGCCCAAAGTAATGGAGGATATGAAGTCAAAAGCAAAGGCCCAAGGATTATGGAATTTGTTTCTTCCTGAAAGCGATTTAGGTGCAGGATTAACAAATACCGAATATGCTCCTTTATGTGAGATTATGGGGCGTTCTCCGATTGGAGCAGAAGTTTTTAATTGTTCTGCTCCGGATACTGGTAACATGGAAGTTCTAGTAAGATATGGTACTAAAGAACAGCAAAATCAGTGGTTAACACCATTATTAAATGGTGAAATTCGTTCTGCATTTGCAATGACTGAACCTGACGTAGCATCTTCAGATGCATCTAATATACAAGCTAGTATTGATAGAAAAGGTGATGAATATGTGATCAACGCAAGAAAGTGGTGGACCTCAGGTGCAATGGATCCCAGATGCAAAATTATGATTTTTATGGGTAAAACTGATCCCAACGCAGACAAGTATAAACAACAATCAATGATCTTAGTTCCTATTGATACACCTGGAGTTAAAGTTTTAAGACATTTGCCAGTTTTTGGATACGACCATGCTCCTCATGGGCATGCCGAAGTTGATTTTAAAAACGTTAAAGTTCCAGTCAGTAACATTCTCTTGGGAGAAGGTAGGGGATTTGAAATCGCTCAAGGTAGATTAGGGCCAGGTAGGATACATCATTGTATGAGGCTAATTGGTCAAGCTGAAAGAGCATTAGAATTAATGGTAAAAAGAGCAAAATCACGAGTTGCATTTGGTAAACCTATTTCTGAACAAGGTGTGGTAATGCATGCGATAGCAGAAAGTAGGGCTGAAATCGAACAAGCCAGATTGTTAGTGCTTAAAACTGCTCATATGATGGATACAGTTGGAAACAAGATTGCTAGAAAAGAAATATCAATGATAAAAGTAGTTGCTCCAAATATGGCAACCAAAATAATTGATAGAGCAATACAAGTTCATGGTGGAGGCGGGGTTTCCTCAGACTTTCCATTGTCCTATGCTTATGGCCATGCAAGGACATTAAGGCTCGCAGATGGTCCAGATGAAGTTCACAGAATGAGCGTTGCAAAGCTAGAAATGAGAGATAAAAATTAGGAATTTTCCTGTTAGTAAATTTCCTAATTCTATTTTGTTATGGATATTCTAGAAATGGAAACCTTAAGAGTTCTAGTAAAATCAAGTGATATTAGCACATTAGGGCTTTTAAAAAGATCTAGTTCTGCCAAATTTTTTGAAGATGCTACTCGTTTTACTAAAGTGATTTTGAAAAGTTTTATAATAGAAAGCGAAAATTATTTAGAATCTGAATATTTTGATACATCAATATTACAGCATATGACAGTTTATGTCAGAACCGATCTAAATTTAGAAACTGAATATAAAATTAAAGTTTCCCACAAATTATTTTTATTAAAAAAAGATAATAATGATGAAGATCAAATAATATCAAAGCAATCCCTTATTTTTAGTAGTAAAAATATTGATAAATCATTGAAGATTAATTTAAGTAACTCAAATGGAATTTACTCAGCTTTTAAAGATTTGGTCAGAAAAGAAGATTGTGATCAAATGTCTCATATGAATGTCCAATATTATTTTGGAAAGCATGCTGATGCAATTAAGTGCCTTTTTAATAAAATTAATAGCTTTTCTAAAATTAAGATTGATTATAAAATTTTAAAAGAAAGATGTATTTTTAGCCGTGAAGTTCACCTTAACTCTGCACTCGAGATAGTTTTTAAAGTAAAATCAATTAAAAATAATGAACTTTTATTGTTAAGCAAAGTATATAGTATAGACCATGAAAACGTATCAGCTTACTTTGAGACTTCTATATCATTGAATATAAATGAACAAATCAAAAATATTATTTCAAATTTATTTTCATTAGATTCTACTACATTTTTAAATGAATTAGAATTTTCAAACTTAAGACCATTAACAGATAATAGACCACCGCAAAATTATTCTAGAGAAGCATTTATTAGTTGTAAAAGTGCAGTAAATACTTGGGATTTAGATTATGAGGAAATGGGATCAAGCCAATTTAAAATAGGTTGTGTTTCTGATGCTGCAACTCATTTATTTACATATTGCGGAGCAGATTTTAATTGGAGAAATGAATATGACATAGGGTCTGCTGCATTAGATTATTCTGTAAGATATTTTAAAGATGCTCCACTTGGTATGGCTGTTACGATGCATACCAATTTTACGAAGATTGGAAACAAATCATTGAAATTTATTCATCATATGGTGGATGATAGTACTGGTGACGTAATAATGGATATCGAGATAGTTGCAGTTCTGTTTGACTTAAAAAAAAGGAAATCACTAGTTGTTCCAGAAGATTTTAGGATCAAGGCTTCTAAATTGGTAATAAATAATTAATTTAAGCTTAGTAATTTAAATCTATCTCTATGATAATCAGCATCACCCATTAAATGATCAATCATAATAAGTCTTTTGGCATAATGTGCAACAGAGTATTCCCATGTCATGGCAATGCCTCCATGGAGTTGTATTGACTCCTCAGCTATTAGTTTACCAACTCTTCCAACTAAATTTTTTGCGGCAGATACATTCTTATCTCTTGTCGATGAATTGGTTTCAAATGTAGAAGAAGCAAG
Organism: uncultured SAR116 cluster alpha proteobacterium; assembly: GCA_902539895.1. Lineage (GTDB taxonomy): Bacteria > Pseudomonadota > Alphaproteobacteria > Puniceispirillales > Marisalimonadaceae > Marisalimonas. The sequence goes on along the minus strand of CACBMD010000031.1, from coordinate 3,890 downwards.
CATTACAGCAGATCTTACTTGTTCAATTTCTAGCATCATATCTACCATCCTGTGTTGAATGCTTTGAAAAGCTCCAATAGATTTACCAAATTGTTTTCTAGTTTTTAAATAGTCGAGTGTTAATTCAAAGCATACTTGCATTATACCAATAGCTTCTGCAGAAAGAGCAAGTGCACCTGCTGAATTTGTTTTAATAATGCACTCAAGAGCTAGATCATTTTTACATAATAATTCAGCTTCAATATTCTCAAAGTTTAGCTCAGCTGCTCTATAACCATCAATTGTATTATAGGATCTATTTTTAATTTGGTTATTATCAACTAAAAATAAACCAATGCCATTTTTATCATTTATTTCTCCATCAATTCTTGCAGAAATAATTACTTTATCTGCAGAGTCGCCATTAATTACAAATGATTTGCTGCCATTAAGTTTCCAATTATCATTTTCCAAAAAGGCTTTGGTCTCCACAAAATGATCTTCATATCTATTATTCATTTCCATGTGAGCAAATGATATTAACAATTCTCCATCAACAATCTGATTTATTAGTTCAGTTTTAGGATTTTCTATAGAAGACAAAACTGTGCTTGATAATAGTCCAGAGGATAAAAATGGCTCTATGCATAAAGATTTTCCGATTAATTCAAATATGATGCTAATATCCTCCCCTGAGCCCCCTAGGCCACCAAAGTTTGGAGAAACTAAGCCACTTATGATACCTAAATTTGCACTCTCTTTCCAAAAGTCTCTTGAAAAGCCATCATTCATTTCTAGGTACTTGCTTCTTTTATTTATATCTTTGTAATTATTTTCAAAAAAACGAGCCACAGTTTCCTGAAGCATTTTTCTTTCTTCAGATAATGAGAAGTCCATTTTTATTTCCTACAAACCAAAGGATGCTTTTGCGACTATATTTTTTTGGATCTCATTAGATCCACCGTAAATAGAAATTTTTCGCATATTAAAGTACTGCTTTGCAATTGGGCCGGCGTATTCTGGTCCTATTGGCATTTCATTCCAACCTTCGTCAAATTGTTCAGGTAAATATGGTAAAGCTTGAGGTCCAAGAGCCTTTCTAAGTAATTCGGTTGTTTTCTGTCTTACAAGTGTGCCTTTAATTTTAAGTAAAGAACTTTCCATACCTGGAGCTTTGCCTTCAGCTGCGGCACTTACCGTTCTAAGGTTAAAAATTTCCATAGCTAACAGGTCTATTTCTAATTCAGCAACCTCTGAAGAAAACATTGGGTCTTCAATTAATGGCTTTCCATTTTTCATTGATTTTCTTGAAACCATTTTTAAGTGATTTAAGGCCGATTTAGAATTGGGAACACCGGCTATTCCGGTTCTCTCAAAAGTGAGTAAATATTTTGCGTAGGTCCAGCCTTCGTTTTCTTTCCCAACTAGATTTTTTTTAGGTACTTTAACATTAGTAAACCAAACTTCATTAACTTCATGTTCGCCATCGAGTGTTATTATTGGCTTAACTTCTACACCTGGAGAATCCATATCAATAAGAAGAAATGAAATTCCTAATTGTGGTTTTACGTTTAGATCAGTTTTAACAAGGCAAAAAATTTTATCAGCGTGATGTCCTAGAGTTGTCCAGGTTTTTTGTCCATTAACTAAATAATAATCGCCTTTGTCTACGGCTGTCGTTTTTAGGCTAGCAAGATCGGAGCCTGCGCCTGGTTCTGAATATCCTTGAGCCCACCAATCTTCATTGTTTAGAATTCTTGGAAGATAATAATTTTTTTGTTCTTCTGATCCAAACTCAATCAAAACAGGGCCTAACATATTAACACCAAATGGTACAATCCTAGGCGCTGATGCTTTTACAATTTCTTCTTCAAATATATGTTTTTCAATAGCATTCCAACCAGTTCCGCCGTACTCTTCAGGCCAATGCCATGCTAACCAGCCTTTTTGGCTTAAATTATTCATAAATAATTCATAGTCTTCTTTAGTTAGTCTTTGATATTTTTTAACTTTCTCAGACAAGTATTCTGGAAGTGTTTCCTTTAGCCATTCTCTTACTTCGGATCTAAATTTTTCTTCTTTTTCAGAATATTCAAAATTCATTTTTAATTACCATTCAGTTTGATACAATATTAGTGTATATGTTTGTTATAACATTCAACGATGAAATAACAATATGAAAGGTTGAAATGCAAATCAACAAAATAAAAAAAGACATGACCGAAATTTTGTCTGATGTTTTTGATGGTGCAACAATTATGGTTGGTGGTTTTGGTGAGGCGGGCAGTCCAATTGAATTATTACATGGATTAATTGATAATGGCGCTAAAGATTTAACAATAATTGCAAATAACTCAGGAAATGGAAGAGTGGGGCTTGGTGCATTAATAGGCCAAAGGCAAGTTAAAAAAGTTATATGTTCTTTTGCAAGATCTGCCAAAGGGATTACATTTCCCGAATTATATAATAAAGGTGAAATTGAACTAGAAGTTGTCCCACAAGGGACGTTAGCGGAAAGAATTAGAGCAGCTGGTTCGGGTATACCTGGGTTTTATACAGCAACTGGTGTTGGCACCCCTTTAGCTATAGGTAAAGAAGAAAAAGTATTTAATGGGAAAAAATATATTCTAGAAGAAGCTTTAAAAGCAGATTTTGCTTTTGTAAAAGCAGAAACAGCAGATAGATATGGAAATCTTACTTATAACAAAACAGCTCGGAATTTTAATCCTGTAATGTGCATGGCTGCAAAAACATCATTGGTTCAGGTAAAAAGTATTTTAGAGCCAAGCGAAATGAACCCTGAACATGTTATAACGCCTGGTATTTTTGTACAAAAGCTTATTCAAGTTGAGAACCCAATAATTGAAACAAATGCTATTGATGAAGGAGTTACATATCCATGATAAATTTAAATACTAATGATTTAATTAAGGGTTGGGATAGAAATACAATTGCATCAAAAATAGCTGATGATTTGCCACATTCCTCTTATGTAAATCTTGGTATTGGAATGCCTGAGTTAGTCTCTCAATATATTAAGGAGGATAGAGAAATAATATATCACTCTGAAAATGGTTTGTTAGGCATGGGGCCATCACCAAATGAGAATGAAATTGATTTAGATCTTATAAATGCAGGTAAAAAACCAGTTACTATTCTTCCAGGAGGAAGTTTTTGTCATCATGCAGACAGCTTTTCAATGATTAGAGGAGGGCATATTGACTACTGTGTGCTTGGGGCAATGGAGATTTCAATAAAAGGAGATCTTGCAAATTGGTCAACTGGCAAAGGGATACCAGCTGTGGGTGGTGCTATGGATTTGGTGGCTGGAGCTAAAAATGTATTTGTAATGACACAGCATTTAACAAAAGAAGGAAAGCCTAAATTAGTACAAAAGTGCACCTTACCGCTAACAGGAGCAGGTGTTGTTTCTAGAATCTACTCAGATTACGCGGTATTAGATATAACAGAAGATGGCTTTAAAGTGGTTCAGCTAAATGAAAATATAACTGTTGAATATCTTAAAAGTGTTACTGATGGAAATATAATTCATTAAGATCATCAAACAAAATATGATTAGACTAAACTTTCTTAAGTATGTGAAAAACAATAATATTTTAATATAAATTCAACTAGAATTATTACCTAGCATTTGCCAATAAAATATTAGGATAAATCCTAAATAGGAAAATTCCTAAAATAATTTTTGTAATCTCTAAATACATTTTTGTTGGTTTTTTAATAAGTACAATTCAATTAATCAAAATAATTCTTTAAATGAAATTTATTTGGTTAAATCATTTTGCTTAATAATATAAAAAATAATGAATTTAATGTGTCAAATCTTTGACTAAGCATTACTTTTTATGATTCTAATTTGATTCTAATTTGATTCGAAAAAACTTCACTTT
>CACBMD010000030.1 GCA_902539895.1 uncultured SAR116 cluster alpha proteobacterium | reverse complement strand
CAACCAACCATATAAATCTTCTAGTCTCATTTCGAAGATTATCATTTAAGTTTGGTATGTCATCTATAATAATACCTTTATATCTAAGCGCTATTTCAATATAATCGGCAGCAGCCAATGGTTTATTACATAAGTCATCAAAACTAATCCGCGCAACACCCGCAGCAACTTCTGGAATATTTATTTTTCTTCCAGACACCTCAACATTTTCAGATATTATCTCAAAACCTTTAGATAAGGTTTTAAATATCTCGTTAATTTTTTCTCTATTTTTTTTATTAACTGGATTTAACCAATACTTTTGCCCATTAAGAGATCTTTTTCTCCAATCCTCACCTTCTGGAATTTCAACAACGTCAGTTTTTAGTTTTAAATTTTCGATAAATGGTAAAATTCTATCTCTATGCAATCCGTCTTTATATAGACCATCCGGTGGTTGGTTTGACGTCGTAACTAATATTGTGCCTTGTTCAAACATGACTTCAAATAATCGGGACAAAATCATTGCATCTGCAATATCTTTAACTTCCATTTCATCAAAACAAAGCAATATTGCCTTCTTGGCCAAATCTAGTCCTACTAAAAGAACTGTATCTTTATTTTTTTCAATTTTTCTTTTTTCAAGTATTCTTTGATGAACTTCCTTCATGAAATCATGAAAGTGTAAGCGTCTTTTTTCTTTTATTTGAACTTTGTGAAAAAATAAATCCATCATCATTGATTTACCTCTACCAACACCACCGTAAAGATAAAGACCTTTAATCTCTTTGGTATTATTTTTTTTAAAAATTTTAGAAATAAAATTTTCAGTTTGAAATTTACCAAATTTAGTTAGTAAATTATCAAAAAACTGCGCTACAAATGCTTGACCAGCGTCAAATATTACTGATTTGTTTGAAGCAATTAGGCTTAGTGACTTTTCTTCATTTATTTTCAAAATATTTGCCGTACAAAAAGCCTTAAAACTTACTTTCTTTCAAGTTGAAGTTTCTTAATTTCCCCTATCGCTTTTGCTGGATTCAAACCCTTAGGACAAGTTTTAGTACAATTCATAATAGTATGACAACGATAAAGCTTAAAAGAATCTTCGAGCTCTTCAAGTCTTTGTTCAGTGTTTTCGTCTCTACTATCAGCTATCCATCTATATGCCTGCAATAAAACAGCTGGGCCCAAATATTTGTCACCATTCCACCAATAAGAAGGACAAGAAGTTGAACATGAAAAACAAAGAACACATTCCCACAATCCATCAATTTTTTCACGTTCTTTTGGTGATTGTTTTCTAGATTTTCCCTTTTCTGGGTCAGATTTACTTTGCAACCATGGTTTTACTGATGTTAATTGTTCATAAGCTTTAGATAAGTCGGGCACTAAATCCTTTATTACTTCCATATGTGGTAAAGGATATATATTTAAGTCTCCCTTAACATCATCAATTGACTTTAAACATGCAAGTGTGTTTGTGCCGTCTATATTCATAGAACAGGAGCCACAAATTCCTTCCCTACAAGACCTTCTAAAAGTTAAACTTGAGTCTATTTCCTGTTTGATTTTAATTAATGCATCTAAAACCATAGGACCACATTGATCTAAATCGATAGTATAGCTGTCTATTCTTGGATTTTCATCATCATCTGGTGACCATCTATATACATTAATTTTTTTTGTATTTTCAGCTTCACTCTTTATTGGGTAGTCAATACCTTTAACAATTTTGGAATGCTTCGGTAGGGCAAATTCAGCCACAAAAATCTCCTTAAAATTTAGTAAACTCTTGCGGCTGGGGGTATTGATGCCACTTCGTTTGTTAATGTGTTTAGGTGGACGTCTCTATAATCTAGTTTAGTTTTATTTTTCTCATTAAGCCACATAATTGTATGTTTCATCCAATTCTTATCATCTCTTTCAGGATAGTCTTCGTGAGAATGTGCACCTCGCGACTCTTTTCTTTGGTCTGCTGACTTCATAGTAACAATTGCTTGTTGCATTAAATTTTCTAACTCAAGAGCTTCAACTAAGTCCGTATTAAAAATCATTGATCTATCTTTTATACCAATATTATCCATGCCTTTTGAAATGGTATCAACTTTTTGGACACCTTCCTTCATTGAAGTATTAGATCTAAAAACTGCTGCATGTTTTTGCATTGCATTTTGCATTGAGTTTCTAACTTCACCTACAGAAATATCTCCATTTGAATATCTTACTTTATCAAGTCTCGCTAAAATTTTGTCTGTTACTCTTTTGGGTAAGGGCACATGAGCACTTCCTTTTTCGACTGTTTTTAGAGCTCTCTGTGCTGCAGCACGACCAAAAACAACAATATCTAATAATGAGTTTGTTCCCAGTCTGTTAGCTCCATGTACAGACACACATGCTGCTTCTCCAATAGCCATTAGTCCTGAAACAACTGCATCCTGGTCATTACCTTTTCTTGTTACTACTTCACCGTGATAATTGGTTGGAATGCCTCCCATATTGTAATGAACTGTAGGTAAAACTGGAATTGGTTCCTTGGTAACGTCAACACCACAGAAAATTTTGGCAGTTTCACTTATGCCTGGTAATCTCATTTGTAAAGTTGCCGGATCAATATGCTCTAAATGCATGAAAATATGGTCTTTATTTGGGCCAACCCCTCTACCTTCGTTAATCTCAATTGTCATGGATCTTGACACTACGTCTCTACTAGCAAGGTCTTTAGCAGTAGGAGCATATCTTTCCATAAATCTCTCACCCTCGGAATTTGTAAGATATCCACCTTCACCTCTTGAACCTTCAGTTATGAGAACACCCGCACCATAAACACCTGTTGGGTGAAACTGAACAAACTCCATATCTTGAAGAGGCAAGCCTGCTCTTAAAACCATTGCATTTCCATCACCTGTACAAGTATGAGCAGAAGTACAAGAGAAATATACTCTTCCATAACCACCGGTAGCAAGGACCGTTTGATGTCCTCTAAATCTGTGAATCTTACCATCATCCATACATAAAGCTAATACTCCAACACACTTGCCATTATCATCCATAAGTAGATCAAGTGCTATATACTCTACAAAGAACTCAGCTTGATATTTTAGACATTGTTGGTATAGCGTATGAAGAATTGCATGCCCAGTTCTGTCTGCAGCAGCACAAGCTCTTCGTGCCATTTTCTTTCCGTAATCTAATGTATGACCACCAAATGGTCTTTGATAAACTTCACCATCCTCTGTTCTAGAAAAAGGTACTCCAAAATTCTCTAACTCGGTCACAGATGGAATGGCTTCTTTACACATATATTCGATAGCATCTTGGTCGCCAAGCCAATCAGATCCCTTAACTGTATCATACATATGAAACTGCCAGCTATCATTTTCACCCATATTATTAAGCGCTGCTCCAATACCACCTTGAGCTGCAACAGTATGACTTCTTGTTGGAAAAACTTTTGTAATGCATGCTGTTTTTAAACCACCAGATACCATGCCTAAAGTTGCTCTTAATCCAGCACCTCCAGCGCCGACTACTACTACATCATGTTCATGGTCTACAATTTCATATTCAGACATAAAATAACTTTCTAATTATAAATAAATTTTCAAAACACAAAGAATTGATAATACACCCAGAAGTATAGATAATAATTTTATAAGTATTAAAGACATAATTTTCAACCCCTCATTATGTACATAATCTTCAATAACAACTTGTAATCCTGATGCAGCATGAAAGTATAAAGTCCCAAATAAAAGAACCAATCCAGTTGCGTTTAATGGATTCTGCAACCAAGCAACAGATTGATCGTAGCTGTTGATTAAGCTAAATGTGAGAGAAGAAACAAACCAAATTACTAGAGGTATCATTGCAATTGCTGAAATTCTTTGTAATTTCCAGTGAACAACACCGTGAGATTTAGATTGCATTTTCTTTACTTTCTCTAAAAATTTGAATTCTCTACAATACTTTAAACAACTCTAAAATATACTATTAACCATGTTATAGAAGTCAATGATAACGAAGAAATTATTACAGTCACGCCTGAAATATAGGCATGTTTTAAATCATATCCATATCCAGCATCCCAAAAAAGATGCCGAATACCATTACTGAGATGATAAAACAAAGCAAAAGTGAAACCAAAAATTATCAATTTGCCAAACCAGTTATTAATTAGATTTGAATATATTAAATAAGTGTTTTCACCTAAAGTAAGCGCTACAATCCATAGCACTAAAATTACACTTCCTATTGATAATGCTATACCCGTTGCTCTATGAAGAATTGACAACATAGAAGTTATTTGTGGTTTGTATATTTGAAGATGTGGTGAAAGTGGTCTTTGTCTACTCATATTAATCTCGTTGTTTGGTTATTTAAATAAATGAACTAAATAAATAAAAAATTCAAATCTAAAATTTAAAATTTTAAATTTTCTTCAAAAATAATAATTAAAATTGATAAACCAAGTAAAATAATACCTATAAGTTCAGTAATTTTAATCCTTTCCTTAAAAAAAATAACTGAAATTAAAATTGAAAATATTAATTCTATTTGCCCAACTGCCCTTACTTCAGCTGCTGTTGTTAGACCAAATGCTACAAACCAACCAAATGTTGCTCCTGTCCCAGATAAGCCTGCTGGCAAACTAGGTTTCCAATATTTAATAACAGCTAAAAATTGATCTCTTTTATTTATTACGAGATACAAGCCTACCAATATAGTTTGAAAAACAATCGCTATAAAAGAAATGAAAATTGATTTATCTAAGAGGGGACCCTCTACTGATAAAATAGACATTCTAAATGCAACTACAGAGCCAGCTAAAAGTAATCCAGATAAAAGACCAACAAGAGTACCTACAGATAAAGTTGAGTTAATTAGAAGTTTAATAGTTTTTAAAATGCTATCTGCTTTTTTGGCATAAGATAATAATAATACAGATATAACACCTAGTATTATACCTAACATTATAGATATAGAGAAAGTAACACTTAGAATTATGATCTCCAAAAAAGCAATAAGAATTACTTCTGTTTTAGAAAATGCAATTCCTGTAGCAAAGTTTTTATGTGCAAAAACTTTCATAAGAACGTAAGTAAATAAAATTTGAAAAATTGATCCCAATAAACATAAAAATAGCGAATATAAAGAAAGGTAAGGAATATTATTTCCTGGAATGCTTATCCAAATTAGCCAAATAAGTGAGGTAAAAGGTAAAGCATAACAAAATCTAATATAAGCGGCTCCATATTCTCCTAATTTGGAGATCATATTTTTTTGAAATGCAGAACGGGCAGTTTGACAGGCTGCGGCAAATATTGCTGCAAAAATCCAGATGAATTCCATAATAATTATTTTGAAATTTTAAACATTAAAGAGGGACTCCTTTAATTTTTTTGCTTGCCAACAATTCAGCTATCTGGACAGTATTTAATGCCGCACCTTTTCTTAAATTATCCCCAACACACCAAAAAACAATACCATTTTTTACTGAAGGATCTTTTCTGATTCTGCTAATATAAACATCGTCTTCACCAGCTACTTCTTCGGGAGTTACGTATCCTTCATCTGCTCGGTGATCTACAACTGTTACACCATTAGCATCTCTTAATAAGCTTCTAACATTTTTTTCATCAATATTTTTTTTGCATTCTATAAAAACCGCTTCACTATGACCGATAAATACTGGAACCCTTACGCAATGAGCAACCAAATCAATATTATGATCTAATATTTTTTTTGTCTCAACCCTCATTTTCCACTCTTCTTTCGTAAACCCATCATCCATAAAAATATCAATATGAGGGATTACATTAAATGCTATTTTTTTAGTAAACTGTTCTGGTTTAGCTTGATCGTGAACAAAAATACCCTTTGTTTGATTGAAAAGTTCGTCCATAGCTGGTTTCCCAGCTCCTGAAACAGCTTGGTATGTAGAGACAACAACTCTTGTTATTTCATATTTTTTATGAATTGGCTTTAAAGCAACAACTAGTTGGATAGTTGAACAATTAGGATTTGCAATTATATTTTTATTTTTATAACTATTAATCGCTTCAGGATTAACTTCAGGTACAATTAAAGGGACTTTGTCATCCATCCTAAAACAAGAAGAATTGTCAATGACTATACAACCTTTAACTCCTGCCTTTGGACCAAATTTTTTTGCTATATCTGATCCTGCTGAAAAAAGAGCAATATCTGCTTTTTCAAAGTTAAAATCATCAACCGAACTAACTTTTAGTATTTTGTTGTCACCAAAAGATACTTCCTTACCAACTGAGGATCTTGAAGCAAGAGCGTAGATGTTTTTTATTGGAAATTTTCTTTCAAACAAAGTTTGAAGCATTTCTCTACCAACCGCACCTGTAGCACCAACAACAGCAATATTATAAGACATTTATTTTGTTAATTCCTCTAACTTGTTGATAACTGAATCCATCATTCCTTTAGTACCAACTTTGACTCTTCCTGAAGCCATTATATCTTGCGTTCTTGGTCCAGCATCTAAAGCTCTTGAAACAGCCTCATCAATTAAATCTGCCTCTTCTTTCATTTCAAATGAATAACGAAATAACATTGATAAACTTAAAAGTTCTGCCAAAGGATTTGCTAACTCTTTCCCCGCTATATCTGGAGCTGATCCATGAACTGGCTCATACATAGCATGTCTCTTTCCAGTATTTTGGTCTACAGATCCTAAACTGGCAGAAGGAAGCATTCCGAGTGAACCAGTTAACATAGCTGCGCAGTCAGATAAAATATCTCCAAATAAATTGTCTGTAACAATGACATCAAATTGCTTAGGATCTCTCACTAATTGCATTGCGCAATTATCAGCATACATATGGTTTATTAATATATCTGAGCCTTCTTTTTTATGAAGATTAGTTATCACCTCTCTCCACAAAACACCAGACATCATTACATTAGCTTTTTCTACAGAAGTAACTTTCCCATTTCTGACTCTTGCCATATCAAAGGCAACTCTGCCAATTCTTTCAATCTCTGGGGTAGTATAAAGATTAGTGTCATAACCTTTTTTTATTTGAGTATCAATTTCTTCTATTCCACGAGGCTCTGCAAAATAAATACCTCCTGTTAACTCTCTTAAAATTAAAATATCTAGGCCTGCGATAATATTAGGTTTAAGGGAAGAAGCATCAACAAGTGCAGGAAACACCATGGCAGGCCTAAGATTAGCAAACAAATCCATTTCTTTTCTTAATCTCAGAAGACCATTTTCAGGTCTCTTCTCAAATTCAACACCATCATATTTTGGACTTCCTACTGCACCAAATAAAATTGCATCAGCATCAATTGCATCTGATAAAGTTTCGTCTGAAAGAGGCGTACCATATTTATCAAAAGAAGCACCTCCTACTAAACCTTCTTTTATATTAAAACTAATACTTTTATTTTTTGCAAACCAATCAACAACTCTTAAAGTTTCTTTAATAACCTCTGGCCCAACTCCATCTCCAGGAAGAACCATTAACGTACGATTAGATGGCATTTTATAAACTCACTTTTTAATTATAACCAAGGTCTTTCATTAGACATTTTGGTTTCAAATTCTTTGATATCACTAGATTGTTGCATTGTTATGCCTATATCATCTAATCCTTCAAGCAAGCATTTTTTTCTGAAAGGGTCGATTTCAAATTTAATAACTGCTCCATTAGGTCTTCTAATTTCTTGAGATGGAAGGTCAATTTCAAGTTCAGGATTTTCATTGTCTTTTGAATCTGCCAACAAAGCATCTCTTTCGTCAGATGAAACTTTAATAGGTAAAAGACCATTTTTAAAAGAGTTATTGTAAAAAATATCAGCAAAAGATGTTGAGATAATACATTTTATTCCAAAATCAGATAAAGCCCAGGGTGCATGTTCTCTACTTGAACCACATCCAAAGTTATCGCCTGCAACAAGGATATTACTCTTTCTATATGGTTCTTTATTTAACACAAACTCTTCTTTTTCCGAACCATCATCATTAAATCTCATCTCATCAAAGAGATGTTTTCCTAAACCTGTTCTTTTAATTGTCTTTAAAAATTGTTTAGGAATTATTTTGTCTGTGTCTACATTTATAAAATTAAATGGAGCAGCTATACCTCTAATATTTTTAAATTTTTCCATAATTAAGCCTCTAAAATTACATGATTGAATTATAATCAGTTAATTTGCCTGTAATTGCAGAGGCAGCAGCTATTTCAGGACTAACTAGATGTGTTCTACCACCTTTACCCTGTCTGCCTTCAAAATTTCGATTAGATGTACTTGCACATCTTTCACCAGGCTTAAGTTTATCTTCATTCATAGCTAAACACATTGAACAGCCAGGCTCTCTCCACTCAAATCCAGCTTCAGTAAATAACAAATTTAGACCCTCTTCTTCAGCTTGATTTTTCACCAACCCAGAACCTGGAACAACCATTGCTCTTATCCCTTTTTTAACTTTTTTTCCATTGATTACTTTTGCGGCTGATCTTAAATCTTCAATTCTAGAGTTTGTACATGAACCGATGAATACTGTGTTTATTTCAACTTCAGAAATTTTTTGGCCACCTTTCAATCCCATATAGTCAAGTGATCTTTGTACTTTAGCTCTTGCATCCTCATCTTTAATCTTGGAAGGATCAGGTATATAACCATCAATTGAAACAACATCTTCCGGACTAGTGCCCCAGGTTACAGTTGGCTTAATTTTAATAGCATCAATGGTAATCTTCTTATCATAAAATGCATTTTCATCCGAAGGTAATGATTTCCACCATTCTAAAGCTAAATCCCAATCTTTACCTTTTGGAGACATGGGCTTATCTCTCAAGTAATCAAATGTTACTTTGTCAGGGGCTATCATTCCCGCTCTTGCACCAGCTTCTATTGACATATTGCAAACTGTCATACGTCCTTCCATAGAAAGTTTTTCTATAGCTTTTCCAGAATATTCAATAACGTGACCAGTTCCACCTGCAGTGCCTATTTCTCCAATAATAGCAAGAACTAAATCTTTAGGAGACACACCTGGTTGAAGCTCACCTTCAACGTTGATAAGCATGTTTTTAGCTGGCTTTTGAATTAAAGTTTGAGTAGCCAAAACGTGTTCTACTTCTGACGTACCTATACCGAAAGCTAAAGCCCCAAAAGCTCCATGAGTTGCTGTATGGCTGTCGCCACAAACTATCGTCATACCTGGTTGGGTAAAGCCTTGTTCTGGTCCTATAACGTGAACAATTCCTTGCCTTTTGTCCATCATATTAAAATATGGTATTCCAAAATCTTCTACATTTTTGTCTAACGCTTCAACTTGGATCTTAGATTCTTCTTCTTGAATTCCTCTAGCTCGATCTGTTGTTGGAACGTTATGATCAGCCACAGCTAGAGTTCTATTGGGGGAATTTACAACTCTACCAGACATTCTTAAACCTTCAAATGCTTGCGGGCTTGTTACTTCATGAACTAAATGTCTATCAATGTAGATTAATGATGCTCCATCTTCCTGTGTGCTAATAAGATGGTAATCCCAAATTTTATCAAATAATGTTCTGGGCTTCATTTTAGAACTCCATTAAGTTGAAATCAAAATATTAACATATTTTTATTTTGATAAAGTTAATGAGCTTTTATGAAGTTATATCTTCAGTAACTTCTTTAGAAACGGGTTCATCAACTTGAGTTTTACTGTCTTTTTTAGAGACTTGAATTTTTTCTACAATACGAGCTGATTTTCCTCTTCTATCTCTTAAATAATACAACTTAGCTCTTCTTACTTTACCTTTTTTAAGAACAGTAATTCCAGCAATTTTAGGAGAAAATATTGGGAAAATTCTTTCAACGCCTTCACCATAAGAAATTTTTCTAACGGTAAAACTTTCGTTCAATCCACCTCCACTTCGAGCAATACATAATCCCTCAAATGCTTGAATCCTTTCCTTATCACCTTCAACAATTTTTACATCAACTTTAATGGTATCACCAGCACTGAAATCAGGTATGGCTCTTTCAGCAATAATCTTGTCCATCTGATCT
>CACBMD010000029.1 GCA_902539895.1 uncultured SAR116 cluster alpha proteobacterium | reverse complement strand
TTTCTTTTAATAACCCAGCTGGAGCATGTGATAAATGCGATGGTTTAGGAAACGCAGTTGCTTTTGATATTAACTTAGTAGTACCTGATGAAAATCTTACTTTAAGACAGGGTGCTATTGCACCATGGGCTTTAAATACGAGTAAATTGTACATACAAACTCTCCAATCTTTAGGCAAACATTATAAATTTAATATTGATGATAAGTTTTCAGATCTCTCTAAAGAAATTAAAGAAAAATTATTATTTGGATCAGGTGATGAAAAAATTGAAATTGTTTATAATGATGGGACAAGAGTTTTTCGTTCTAATAAGGTCTTTGAAGGCATTATTCCAAATTTAGCTAGACGATTAAAAGAAAGTGAAAGTAAGTGGGTTAAAGAAGAATTAGGAAGATTTCAATCTGATAAAGATTGTGAAAAATGTAATGGCAAGAGATTGAAATTAGAAACTCTAGCCGTAAAAATAAATAAATTGGACATTGCCGATGTTTCAAGATTTACAATCGAAGAAGCTAGAAAATGGTTTTTAGACCTCAACGAGATACTTAATGAACAAGAACTAGCAATTTCAAAGCAGGTTTTAAAAGAAATTAACGATAGATTAGGTTTTTTAACAAGTGTTGGATTATCATATCTATCAATTTCGAGAAATAGTGGAACATTATCAGGTGGGGAAAGTCAAAGAATTAGATTGGCAAGTCAAATTGGCTCTGGTCTTTCAGGTGTCTTATACGTACTGGATGAACCAAGTATTGGTTTACATCAAAGAGATAATGAAAAATTACTACATACACTTCAAAAATTAAGAGATCTTGGTAACACAGTAATTGTAGTTGAACACGATGAAGAGGCTATACTAATTGCAGATCACGTTATTGATATCGGTCCTGGTGCCGGCATTAATGGAGGTAAAATTATTGCCCAAGGAACTCCTTCAGAAATAAAAGAAAAAAAAGATAGTATAACTGGGAATTACCTTGCTGGAATAAAAAAGATTGATGTGCCAAAAAAAAGAAGAAGTGTCAATCCTAATAAACACATTATAATTAGGGGAGCCTCTGGCAATAATCTTCAAAATATCGATGTAAAGTTTCCACTTGGAATACTTACTTGTGTGACTGGAGTTTCTGGTGGAGGAAAATCAACTTTGGTTATACAAACCTTGCAAAAAAGCTTATCAAAAATCCTTAACGGAAACAGTTCTATCCCTGCTCCATATAAATCAATTAATGGAATTTCGCAGATTGATAAAATTATTGATATTGATCAATCTCCAATTGGAAGAACACCTAGATCAAATCCAGCTACTTATACTGGCGCCTTCAATCATATTAGAGATTGGTTTGCAGGATTACCTGAATCTAAAGCAAGAGGATATTTACCAGGCCGTTTTTCATTTAATGTTAAGGGGGGAAGATGTGAAGCTTGTCAAGGTGATGGTGTTTTAAAGATTGAAATGCATTTTTTACCAGATGTGTATGTAAAATGTGATCAATGTAAAGGAAAAAGATACAATAGAGAGACACTTGAGGTGAAATGGAGAGACAAATCCATATCAGACGTTCTTGATATGACTGTCAAAGAAGGTGCTGAGCTTTTTAAGGCTGTTCCCTTAAT
Organism: uncultured SAR116 cluster alpha proteobacterium; assembly: GCA_902539895.1. Lineage (GTDB taxonomy): Bacteria > Pseudomonadota > Alphaproteobacteria > Puniceispirillales > Marisalimonadaceae > Marisalimonas. The sequence goes on along the minus strand of CACBMD010000029.1, from coordinate 10,653 downwards.
TTATGAAAAGTTAGAAACTTTAGAAAGAGTCGGATTGGATTATATTAAGATAGGACAACGATCTACAACTCTATCAGGTGGAGAAGCCCAGAGAATAAAACTTGCAAAAGAGTTATCAAGAAAAGGAACTGGTAGGACTATATATATATTAGATGAGCCTACTACTGGACTACATTTTCATGACATTAAAAAGCTTTTAGAAGTTATGCAAGAATTAGTAGACAATGGAAATACAATGATCGTAATTGAACATAATTTAGATGTCATCAAAACTGCTGACCATATAATTGACTTAGGTCCAGAAGGGGGAGACAAAGGTGGATATGTTGTTGCGCAAGGAACCCCTGAAGAAGTATCAAAGGTAACTGAAAGTCATACCGGTATCTTTTTAAAAAAATTGTTAAATAAATTAGTATAAAATGACCTATACTAACAAAATTGTAATTATTGGAGGAGGTTTAGCTGGCTGTGAAGCTGCCTTTCAAATTTCTAAGTTTGACATAAATGTTGATTTATATGAAATGAGACCAAAGGTAAAAACAGAAGCTCACCAAACAAAATATTTAGCAGAACTAGTTTGCTCTAACTCTTTTCGGTCAGATGATAAAGAGTATAATGCGGTTGGGATTTTACACGAAGAATTACGTATTGCGGACTCCTTAATAATGAAATGTGCTGATAATAACAAAGTGCCAGCAGGGTCTGCATTAGCTGTTGACAGAGATAATTTCTCAAAAGATGTTAACAAAACTATTAAGTCAATTCCAAACATTAAAGTTATAAATCAAGAAGTAAAAAATCTGGATGAATTTAAAAATCAAATAGTAATAGTTTCAACAGGACCTCTAACATCCAAAACATTAAGTGAGAATATAAAAATTAAAACTTCTGAGAAATCTCTAGCATTTTATGATGCTATTGCCCCTATTGTTTATGAAGAAACAATAAATATGTCAGTAGCTTGGAAACAATCTAGATATGACAAGGGAAATGGAGATGATTATATAAATTGTCCATTAACAAAAGAGGAATATTATAAATTTATAGAACAAATAAAAAAAGCTCCAAAAATGGAATTTAAAAAATTTGAAGATACTCCATACTTTGAAGGTTGTATGCCAATAGAAGAAATAATCAGACGAGGTGATGAAACATTAAGATATGGACCAATGAAACCTATTGGGTTAACTAATCCTTATAAAAATGAAGAACCTTACGCTGTTGTACAATTAAGACAGGACAATAAATCTGGCACCTTATATAATATTGTTGGTTTTCAAACAAAAATGAAACACGGCGCACAAAAAGAAATATTTAAAACTATACCTGGGCTTGAAAATGCAGAATTTGCGAGGCTTGGCGGTCTTCATAGAAATACATTTATAAAATCACCTAAACTTTTAGACCCTTTTTTAAGACTAAAAAAATGTCAAAATATTATTTTTGCAGGGCAAATTACAGGTGTTGAAGGATATGTTGAATCAACCGCTATTGGATTTATGGCTGGCATTGTTGCAGCACATGATTTTAAAAACAAAAAATTAAAATTACCACCTATAAACTCAGCACATGGTGCATTATTAAAGCATATCACGATGAATGCTAATCCAGATACATTTCAACCTATGAATATAAATTTTGGACTAATGCCAAACTTAAATTTAGATTTAAATAATAAAAAACATATAAAGGGAAGAGAAAAGAAAAAAATTCAATCTATAACTGCGATTAGCTCATTTAAAGAGTGGATTAATAAAATTAATTTTTAGTTTTCTCTCTCGTATTCTGGTATATTTGTGCGATCATCAATTTTCTCTCCTTTGTTTATATTAAAGTAAGTCAAAAGTGAAACCGCTACGAAAATAGATGAAAAAGTACCTATAATTACACCCCAAATCATTGCAAGTGCAAAATCAGATAAAACTGCACCACCAAAAAAGAAAATAATAAACAATGCCAACAATGTTGTAACTGATGTAATAACAGTTCTAGAAAGTGTTTCATTAATTGATTTGTTATAAATAAAATAGTGAGTTTTTGATTTATATCTTCTTAAATTTTCTCTAACACGATCAAAGATCACAACAGTATCATTAATTGAATAACCAGCTGTTGTTAAAATAGCAGCTATTGTAGCTAAATTAAATTCTAGCTGTAATATAGAAAAAAGACCAACTGTTGTTAAAACGTCGTGAATTAAAGCTAGAATTGCTGCTATTGAGAATTGCCACTCAAATCTAAACCATATGTAAATCATTATAGATAGTAGAGCTAGCGAAACAGCATAAATTCCAGCAGTTTTCAATTCATCTCCAACAACTGGACCTACAAATTCAGATCTTCTAACAGTATAATCTTTGTCAATAAGAGATTTTACTCTTTCAATCATAGCTATTTGTTCTTTTTGATTACCTTCTTGCTTTTGGATTCTAACTAAAAAATCAGTTTCTTTACCAAAATTTTGTATCGAAACTTCACCTGCCTTTAAAGTGGATATTTTTTCTCTTAGCTCATTAATGTTAGATGAATTAGAGTTTTTGCTTCTTAATTCAAGAAGTATTCCTCCTTTAAAATCTATTCCGTAATTTAAGTTATTAATCATCAAACTTATAAAAGTTCCAGATAAAATTATAATAGAAAAAAGGAAAGCAATGACTTTTATACGCAAAAAGTCAAAATTTGTATTATTTGGTATAAGTCTTAATAATTTCATTTTTTAGTCCTGTAAGAAAACACTATTAACATCTTTTTTCTTCGAATATAAAAAAACAATATATTTTGTAATGACAATCGCAGTAAACATTGAGGTTGCTAAACCAATCATTAAAGTTACTGAAAAACCCTTAACTGGACCACTTCCAAATGAAAACAATGCCAAAGCAGCAAACAAAGTTGTTAAGTTGGCATCTATAATAGTTGAAATTGCTCTTTGAAATCCAGCCTCAATTGCGTCAAGAATATTCCTACCTGAATTAAATTCCTCTTTTATTCTTTCAAAGATTAGAACATTAGCATCTACAGCCATGCCCATAGTTAAAACTATTCCAGCAATACCTGGCAAAGTAAGAGTTGCTTGAATAATACTTAATAATGCAATTATAAATATTATATTACATACTAGTGCAATATTAGCAAAAATTCCGAACATACCATAAGTTAATAACATAAATACCATTACTGCAATTAAACCAAACATACTTGCAATTTTTCCAGCAGAAATTGAGTCTTTACCAAGACCTGGACCAACTGAGCGCTCTTCAAGAATTACCATTGGAGCAGGCAATGCACCTGATCTCAGAACTAATGCTAAATCATTCGTTTCTTGTACCGTAAAAGAACCAGTAATTTGCCCAGTTGAAAATATTTGTGTTTGTATTACTGGAGCACTTACAACTTTTCCATCAAGTACTATGGCAAAGGCCCTACCAATATTTTTACCAGTAACTCTGCCAAACTTTTTTCCTCCTAAAGCAGACAATTGAAATGAAACCGATGGACTGTTATTCCTGTCAAATGTTGGACTTGCGTCCTTAAGCATTTCTCCAGATACCATAACTCTTTTATTAATCATATAGAAGCGATCAGGATTTTTATCTTCTTGTAATTTAATAAAACCAGGAGGAGCTTTTGAGTTTTCATCTAAATCTTCAGGAAATATGCTAGGATGAGCCAATTGAAATGTTAATTTTGCAGTTTTACCTAGTAATTTTTTAATACGACTTGGATCATCTAAACCAGGAAGTTGTACAATTATACGATCAACACCTTGTTGTTGAATGCTAGGCTCATTTGTTCCAGTTTCATCTATTCTTCGTCTCACTATTTCAATAGCCTGAGCCATTGTCGTTTTTGTGATATTAGTTTTATTTTGTTCTGAAAATCTAATGAAAAAAGAATCTATTTTATTTTCTACGATTAGGTTTTTGTCTAATGAAAATATAATTGATCTAATTTTCTCATTAGAAGAATCTCCTCGTTTTTGAAAAGAAATAATATCATTTTGTATACTTAACTTTTTATAACCAATTTTTGATTTCCTAAGTGAAGATCTAATATCTGATAAAAGAGAATCTAGTTTTTCAGAAAATACAATATCCATATCCGCTTTAAGTAATAAGTATGAACCACCCTGTAAATCAAGACCAAGATTTATTTTTTTCCCAGGTAAAAAGTTAGATGATTGAACTTGTTGAGATATATTAAGAAAGTTTGGAGTCGCATACAATATACCGATAAGTACACTTGCAATTATTAAAATTAATCTTATTTTCGACAAACTTTTCATCTCACAAAATTTTAAAAATAGTAAAAGTTATATTTGATTACTTTTTCTTAGCATTAGATTTTTTATCTTCAGATTTAAGTTTTTGATCACCACGAACCTCAGATATCATTTGTCTTGCAAGCTCGACAGTTACCCCTGAAGCAATTTCCACACTTACAGTTTCTGATCCATCAATTGCTTTTGTAACTACACCGAGAATTCCTCCTGCAGTTAAAACTTTATTTCCCCTCTTTAAACTCTCAACCATTAATTTGTGTTGTTTAACTCTTTTTTGTTGAGGTCTTATGAGTAAAAAATAAAAAATTATAAAAATTAAAATAAATGGTAGAAGACCCTGTAATGAAAAACCACCAGCTCCTCCAGCTGCTGATTGAGCAAATGCACTTGAAATCATAAGTAACTCCATTGTAAACTTCACATAAAGTTTCATCTTATATAAAAAAAAACTAAGAAATACCATAGATAAAATTTAAAAATTATATATATTACAATTTTCTACTCATTTAGGCCTTTTAGTATGGTTGATATTACATCGAATTCAATTTTAGAGAGAATTGCCAACGCTTTAGAAAGATTGGCTCCACCAGATAAAAAAATTAATAATTTAGATCAAAGTGAAGGATTTATTTTTGAATCAAAATCTGGTTTAATTAGACCTGTTGAAAACATAAATCGTATTTCTATTTCCCTTCTTCAAGGCATCGATAATCAAAAAGAAATACTTTTAAACAACACTTTAAATTTTTCAAAAAATTTAAGTGCAAATAATGCTTTGTTGTGGGGTGCAAGAGGAACAGGTAAATCTTCTCTTGTAAAAGCAGTTCATAAAGAAATTATTGTTAAAACAAAATCTAAAGCATTAAAATTAGTTGAAATCCACAGAGAAGATATATCAGAACTTCCTGAACTTTTATTACTTTTATCAAAACACATAAATTATAGATTTATTTTATTATGTGATGATTTATCATTTGATGCTGGTGAAAATAATTATAAAAGCCTGAAAGCTGCACTTGATGGGGGTATAGAAGGAAAGCCAAATAATGTAATTTTTTATGCAACTTCAAATAGAAGACATTTAATGCCAAGAGAAATGATGGAAAATGAGAGATCTACTGCTATAAATCCTTCAGAGTCTGTAGAAGAAAAGGTTTCTTTGTCTGATAGATTTGGATTATGGATTGGATTTCATAATATGGATCAAGATACATTTCTAACTATAGTCGAAGCATATTGTAATGAATTCAAAATATCTATTGAAAAAAACAAACTTAAATCAGAGGCACTTGAGTGGTCAATTACTAGAGGTGCGAGATCAGGAAGAGTGGCCTGGCAATTTATTCAAGATTTAGCTAGTAGACAAAATATAAAAATTTATTAATTTAAATAACTTAATGGGTTAACTGGATTTCTATTATGTCTTAGTTGAAAGTGAAAATAATTGTCGTTATCAGGCGTGTAAGCAATTATTTGTTGTTTTTTTATTTTATCACCAACCTTAACATTATACTTCCCTAAATTGGAATATGCTGTAATCCAAAATTGATTATGTTTTATAATTATTAAGTTACCAAACTTTTTAATTTGTGAACCGACAAACGCAACTTCTCCATCATAAGCTGAATAAATAGGTTGATTTTTACCAAACATAATATCAATACCATCATAATGTTGACCCTTACCAAATTTACCAAAATTTTTTACAACTTTACCTTTTGCTGGCCATAGAAAAACAGGGGCATTTTTAATTTTTTTATTATTAACAGTATATTCGTTTTTAGTTATTTGTTTTTTATCATAAACTTTTTCATTGATAATCAAGTCAACAACTGAAAAGTCTTTAAGCAATGGAATTAAGATTTTGTTTCCTGCAACTAAATTGTAAGGAGCTTTAAGTTTGTTTAACTTAATAATTTCTGATTTATTAACGGCAAATCTTTTTGAAATTTTTTCAACTGTGTCATTCTCTTTTATAATATAAATATTTTCATGTCTTAAAAATAAAATTTGATTTGATTTCAATTTATAAGGTTTCGAAAGATTATTATCTTCAATTATATCTTTTGGAATTACTTTATATTTATTGGCAATACTATAAATTGTTTCATTTTCTTTGACAATTATCATACCATTTAATGGAATATTTATAATATTTGAAATAGAGGTTTTATTAAAAATTTTTGCTTCTTTTTCATAAGCAAGATCTTTATTTAAATTGTCATAAAGTTTGTTACTTTGACATCCAAATAGAAAGAAAATTAAAATTATGTAATAAATTTTATTCAACTTAAACACCCTAATTTTTTAGACTTAAATTAAAAATAAACAAATTTCAATAATTATCACTTATCAATGGAACAAAATTGACTTGACCAAGATCTTCCCAAATATCGTTTTCTCTGTTGTTTTTAACAGTTATTTTTTTTAATCTTTGTCCTTCCAAAACAGATCCTATCGGTACCACACATGTGCCATTTAATCTAACTTGACTTAATAATCTATGATCAATTTTTTCTACTGCACACGTAACTATTAAATGATCAAAAGGTGCTAATTTTGGCCATCCTAAAAATCCATCCCTACATTCGCATATGATATTTGTTAACTTTAGTTTTTTAAAACAACTAATTGCATTTACTAATAAAGGGCGAATTCTTTCTATTGAATAAACTCTTCTTGACAAGATTGACAAAATAGATGTTTGATAACCAGAACCAGTTCCTATTTCTAAAACAACTTCATTTCCTTTAAGTGACAAAGCTTCAGTCATCAAGGCAACTATATATGGCTGACTAATTGTCTGTTCAAAACCGATAGGTAAAGGGTTGTTTTCATACGCATAATCTGTAAAGTTTGAAGGTAAAAAAATTTCTCTAGGAATTTTTTCAATTGCAGATAAAACTTTTTTTGAAGAAATACCCATAGATCTTAATTTCATAATTAAATTAGCTTTTTGAACTGTACTTTCAAAGATCATGATTTAATTTATTAAAAAATTCGTTATTATTTAAATTAAAAGACAGTGGTGTTATAGATATTTTATTTTTTTGTAAACATTCTAAATCTGTATTATTTAATGATCTATGATCATTAATCATTCTTCCTATTCTGAAAGAATTAGAATCATTATCAACTAAAATTTCATCAGCAATTTTTTGAGATGCTAAAGTTGTAAATGAACTTTTTACATTTTCTGAATTAAATGAACTTATGTATGGAAAATTAACATTGTAAAATTTAGGAGTTTGAGATTTTAATTTAAGTATGTAATTAATGATTTCAAGACCTTTTAGTTGTGAACATTTATAAGAATTAATTGTATTATCACCACCATATTGGCTTAACGCTATCGAATCTATTTTTCTGACTGCTCCTTCCCATGCAGCAGCTACAGTACCAGAATAAGAAACTTCATCTCCAATATTACTTCCAGCATTTATACCACTAAGGATTAAATCAGGCTTATTCTTTTTAAATATATGATTAAGAGCAAATATAATACAATCAGTTGGTGTGCCTTCGACAATCCAAAAATCTTTAGATATTTCTCTATAATTAATATTTTTTTTTATAGTTATGGATTTTGATTTAGCTGATTGATTTCTTTTAGGAGATACTATCGATACATTATCTGCTAATTGCTCTGCAATATTTAAAAGAACTTTCAAGCCAACAGATCTATATCCATCATCGTTGGAAATAAGAATATTATTCAATTTTTTGTTCATGTGATTAATTTAATGCTTCAATTTTTTTAATTCCCTTCATATAGGGCACAAGAACATCAGGGACAACTACAGATCCGTCACTTTGTTGGTAATTTTCTAATATGGCTATTATTGTTCTACCGATTGCTAAACCAGAACCATTAAGTGTATGCAAGAAGTCTATTTTATTTGTTTCTATGTCCTTAAATTTGGCATTCATTCTCCTTGCTTGAAAATCTCCACAATTAGAACAAGAAGAAATTTCTCTATACATACCTTTTCCAAAATTTTGTCCAGGAAGCCAAACCTCTAGATCAAATGTCTTTTTAGCTGAAAAACCAACATCTCCAGAACATAACTTCATAATTCTATATGGTAATTCTAATTTTTTTAAAATAGTTTCTGCACAAGAAACTAAGTTGTTCAATTCTTCATCAGAATTAATTGGATTTGTTATAAAGACCATTTCAACTTTTGAAAATTGATGTTGACGTATCATTCCCCTAGTATCAGTGCCAGCAGCGCCAGCTTCAGATCTAAAACAAGGAGTATTGGCAACAAATCTTAATGGTAAACTATTTTTATCAAGAATTTCATCCCTTACAATATTAGTTAATGGGACTTCAGCAGTAGGAATTAACCATCTTTTGTCTGTAGTACAGAATAAATCTTCATTAAATTTAGGAAGTTGACCAGTGCCAAACAGTGCATCATCTCTTACAATGTAAGGAGGAGAGATTTCCTCAAAACCAAAATTTTTTACATGAATATCTATCATGAATGCAGATAGCGCTCTTTCAAGCAAAGCTAATTTTCCTCTTAATAAAACGAATCTTGATCCTGATATCTTCACACCTGTTTTAAAATCAAGTTGCTTTAGTTTTTCACCAATATCAACATGGTCTAAAGGTTCAAAAGAAAATTTAGGTTTTGTTCCCCACTCTCTAATTAATTTATTTTCATTTTCATTATCCCCATCAGGAACATCATCATCTAAACTGTTTGGTAAAACTTTTAAAATATCATTTAGTTTACTAGAAAATTTTTTTATTTCTTGACCTATTGTTGTTAATTCAGACTTGAAATTAGAAATATTTTTTTTTAATTCTGATACATCTTTACCTTCAGATACGAGCTTTCCAATTTCTCTTGAACTACTATTTCTTTGTTCTTGTATTACCTGTAATTCAGCTTGTTTTTTTCTAATTACTTCCTCAATTTCGAGAATTGAAGATATATCAATATTCAAACCTCTACGATTCATTTGTTTTTGAAATTTTTCAGGATTTTTTCTGATAAATTTTATATCATGCATCAAAAAACTCTTCTACTTACTTTTACTTAGAAATTTAGAAAAAATTATAGAAACTTCGTATAAAACGATAATTGGTAATGCGAGTAAAATTTGTGAGATAACATCTGGTGGTGTAAGTATCGCTGCAATAACAAAAGCTGTTAAGATTGCATATTTTCTCTTACTAGCCAAATCATCTGGTGTTATTATACCTGTTTTGACTAACAATAATAAAATGACTGGCAATTCAAAACATAATCCAAAAGCAAAAATCAGTTTCATAATCAATGAAAGGTATTCTGATATTCTTGGTTCTAATTCTATTGGTAGAGAACCATCTACACTATTAACTTGAAAAGAAAGAAAAAAGTCCCATGCGAGAGGTATTACGATATAATAGACCATAGCTGCACCTGCTATGAATAAGATAGGTGTGGCCAACAGAAAAGGAAGAAAAGCTTGTTTTTCATTTTGATATAAACCTGGGGCAACAAATCTCCATATTTGAATTAAAAATATAGGTAAAGCAACACATAAAGATATAAAAAAAGCAACTTTGACCTGTGTAAAAAAACCTTCATGCAGGGCCGTAAAAATCATTCTGCCACCATTTTCAAGTATTTGAGAAGCAAGTGGAGCTTGCAAAAACATATAAACAATATCTGCAAGATTTTGATTGTCATCCGTAAATTTGATGAAGCAGACGAAAAATAAAAATAAAAATGCACAAAATGATACTAATAGTCTATTTCTTAATTCAATAAGATGGTCTAACAATGTCATATTTTGTTCAGGATTTTTGGCTTTACTCATATTATTATTTAAAATTATAAATTTTTAATTTTTTAATTAGATTTTTTATCAATTTTTGTACTATTAGCATTTTTAATATCATCTACATCATTTTTTATTGATTTTATATTAACATCATCTTCTAATTCTTTTATTTCACCTACATGATCATCGATTAAGGATTTTTTATCAATTTTATTAACTTCCTTTCTCAAATCAGAAATTTCAGATTCATTTGCTAAATCGTCAATTCCTGAATGAAATTGTGAAGCCATAGATTTAATTTTTCTTATAAATGATGTAATTGACCTTAAAACTTTTGGTAAATCTTTTGGACCAACTACTATAAGCAACACAAAAGAGATTAAAAGAAACTCTGGAAAACCAATATCAAGCATTAAATATAACTTTACTTATGATTTCTTTTTAACAGCTTGTTTCTTTTTTACTGTTTTTTTAACAGTCTTTTTTTTAGGTTTAGTTGTTGTTTCAGCAATAACCTCTATTTCGTCATCATTTTCTTTATTAGACTTAACCTGATCTTTGAAATTTTTTAAACCTTTACCAAAGTCTCC
>CACBMD010000028.1 GCA_902539895.1 uncultured SAR116 cluster alpha proteobacterium | reverse complement strand
GAAACTGTTCAAAAAAGTTTAAGAGGAAATATTTACGACAGAAATAATAAAATTCTAGCTACTACAATTAATATATTAAGTCTTAATGTAAATCCCCAGGAAATATTGAATTTAGATCAAACAATTGCCAAACTAATAAAAATCTTTCCTCAATTAAAAGAAAAAGATTTATATAAAAGATTAAATAGTAATAAAAAACATATTAATTTGTTAAAGGAAATATCTCCTAGAGAATATGTACGTCTATTAAATGCAGGGATAGAAGGTTTAAAAATTGAAACTAAAAATAAAAGAATTTATCCTAATAACACTCTAGCTTCTCATATTCTTGGCGCAACAGATATAGATGGAAATGGGATTGCCGGCATAGAAAAAAAGTTTGATAGTCAACTTCAAGGCGGCAGAGATTTAACTCTTTCTATTCATGGTGGTATTCAGCATATAACTAGAACATTATTAATAGATCAAATAAAAAAATTTGAAGCTGAAGGCGGTGCTGGAATTATAATGAATGCAAAAAATGGTGAAGTGTTTTCTATAGTTTCACTCCCTGATTATAATGCAAATAATTACAATTCAGTACTAAATGAAAAACTTTTTAATAAAGCTACTAAAGGCATATATGAACTGGGGTCAACTTTAAAGTTGATTACAGCTGCTATTGCTTTTGAAAGTAACTTAATAAGTGAAAATGATGTTTTTGACGTCTCAAAACCTTTAAAAGTTTCTTCTAGAATTATAAATGACTTTCATCCTCTAAATTATTCTATTAATATTCCAGAAGTAATTGTTCATTCTAGTAACATTGGTTCAGCAAAAATAGCTGAAAAATTTGGATCATCAACCCAATTAAAATATCTTAGATCACTCGGTTTATTGAGTATGCTTTCACTAGAAATACCTGAATTAGGTAAACCTCAAGTGCTAATAGATAAAAAAGTTTTAAGTACAATGACCATTTCATATGGTCATGGAATCTCAATCACACCTATGCACCTTGCATCTGCAACCGCAACTATTGTTAACAGTGGAGTAAAGGTTAATCCAACATTGTTAAAAGGAAAAATAGAGAAAAAAAATGAAGTGATTATTTCAAATAAAACTTCATTAAAAATGAAAAGTATAATGAGGCTGGTTGTAAGCAATAAATATGGCACTGCAAAAAAAGCAGAGGCACCTGGTTATCTAATTGGAGGAAAAACAGGCACAGCTGAAAAAATTAATCCATCTGGGGGATATTCTAAAAAAGAGAATATTGTAGCATTTACAGGTGCATTCCCAATGAATGATCCTGAATTTATAATAACTATCATGATTGACAATCCAAAAGGTCAAAAATTTTCCTTTGGGCGTAGAACTGCTGGTTGGGTTGCTGCTCCTATTGTTAAAAAAATAGTAACAAGAGTAGCTCCAATTTTAGGAGTAAACCCTCAATTAGAAAGTTCATCAAAATTCTCTAATAATCTCTTAAATTACAAGATAAGAGGTAAAAATCACGGAGCAAATTTGTAAAATGTTATTAAAAGATCTTATATCAAAGAACAAAATTTTATTCGATTTGCTAAAAAATGTTCCGGATAAAATACTAAATCACAATGTAAATGGAATCTCAGAAAATAGTAAAAATATCAAAAATGACTATATTTTCGTTGCAATCAAAGGTTTCCAGATCAATGGATCAGATTTTATAAATGAAGCAAAAAAAAATGGTGCTTTCCTTGTGATTACAGACAAATCAGAAGATAAAACTGTGATATCTACAAATAAAATATCAACAAGACTTGTTTATACCATTCTTCTCGCTTCTTTTTATAATAAACAACCTAAAGAAATTATCGGAGTAACAGGCACTAATGGTAAAACCTCAACTGTTGAATTTTGCAGACAGCTATGGGTTCAAGCAGGATGGAAGGCTGCATCAATGGGCACGCTTGGCATAAAAATTGAGAATGGCCTGAACAAAAGTTTTCTTAAGTCTCCAAAACAAAATCTTACCACTTTTGATCCTGATGAATTATATAAAGAACTATATTTATTAGAACATCAGGAAATTTCACACCTAGCTCTAGAAGCATCATCACATGGTCTTGATCAATTTAGACTTGATAGTGTAAAATTTACAGGTGCTATTTTTACAAATTTGTCACATGATCATCTCGATTATCATAAAAATATTGAAAATTATTTTCACTGTAAAAAAAGACTTTTTACTGAGATACTTAAAAATAATTCTTCTGTAGCTATTAATATTGATGATGATTTTGGTAAAAGACTTTTTAATGAAATCAAAAACGACAAACATATCATTGTAACATTTGGCAAAAGCTCAGATGCAGATGTTAAAATAATTTCTATAAAACAAAATAATCAAAATATTGATTTAATTTTAGAGTATAAGAATAAAATTTATAACTCTACAATTGGAATGATAGGAGAATTTCAATCATATAATGTTGTTGCTGCCGCTTCTATTTGTATTGCATTAGGAATTGATGCAAATCTAATATTTAAATCAATCAGTTACCTAAAACCTGCACGTGGAAGAATGGAAATGATTTCATCCACACACAATAATTCAATGATTATAATTGATTATGCACACACTCCAGAAGCTTTGCGATATGTTTTAAATTCGATTAGAGAAATAGCTAAAGAAAAAATAATTACTTTATTTGGATGTGGCGGTGATCGAGATAAAGAAAAAAGAAAAACTATGGGTGAGCTTGCAAAAGAATTTTCTGATTTAGTAATAGTTACTGATGACAATCCCAGATCTGAGACTCCATCAAATATTAGAAAAGATATTATAGAGGGATGTCCAAATGCAAAGGAGATTCCAGATAGAAATAAAGCTATTAATTATGCTATTTCAAAATTGCAAAAAAATGATTTTTTACTTATTGCTGGCAAAGGTCATGAAATCTCTCAAACAATTGGAATGGAAACACTTCCTTTTGATGACTATACAGTTGCAAAGGAATCTATCAAGAATATAGAAAAATCAAAGGAAGCTGACTGATGCCGTTATGGACAAAAAAAGACTTAATGTCTGCTTGTAAAGCTTCGGACCCAACTTTAAATTTTCTCAATAATTTTGAGAATATTCATGGAATAAGCATAGATGACAGAACTATTAAAAAAGGGGAATTATTTATAGCCCTCATTGGAGAAAATTTTGATGGTCACAATTTTATTGAATCTGCAATCTCAAAAGGAGCCTGCGGTGTTTTAGTATCAAATATTGAATTAGCTAAGAAGTATAATGGATTATTTGTAAATGATACAAAAGAAGCATTAATATGTATTGGTAAATTTGCCAGAAACAGGTTTAATGGAATTACTATAGGAATTACTGGTAGTAGTGGCAAAACTAGTACTAATTACTTTTTATCAAGTGCGTTAAATCAGTTTGGTAAAACCCACAAAACATTTGGAAATAATAATAATTTAATTGGACTTTCTTTAACATTGTCCAGATTGCCCCATGATTTTAATTTTTGTGTTCTAGAATTAGGAATGAATAATAGTGGTGAAATTAGAGAATTAACCAACATTGCCAAACCTAATATTGCGGTAATCACTAATGTATCAAACTCTCATATACAAAATTTTAAAAATGAAAAAGAAATTGCAAAAGCAAAAAGCGAGATTTTCTTAGGGTTAGAAAAAGATGGTGTTGCAATTATAAACTCAGATAACGTTTGGAAAGATTTTTTAATTAATGAAGCAAAAAAAGTTAACGCTAAAATCCATTTATTTGGTTCCTCTGAATTTTCAAATACTCAAATTATAAAATTAATTGCCGAAAAGGAAGGAACAACCATTTGTTATGATAAAATAAAGAATTGGCATTTGAAATATTTAAATACAACTCAAGCTGAAAATGTAATTGCATCTATTTCTATAATTAAGGAATTAAAACTCCCAACCAACAAAGTTGCAAAAGTTATAAGTAACTTAAAGCCTTTATCTGGGAGAGGTGAAAAACTTATAATTAATTTCGATAATGAACAAAAGACAATAATTATTGACGATAGTTATAATGCTAATCCTTCATCAATGAAGTCTGCTCTCTACAATTTTTATAATTTAAGAATAAAACATCCTGAATTTGAAGCAGTAGTGATAATTGGCGATATGCTTGAGTTGGGCAATAGTGCAACCAAAATGCATTTAAATCTTGTTCCAATATTAAAAGGCATAAATCCAAATTTGGTTTTAACGCTTGGAAAACACACAAAAAAAATTACTGAAACGTTAAATTTAACAATAAAATGTCATACATACCTTGAAATCAATGAATTAATCAAGGACATAAAACAGTTTATAAGACCTAATCAAATAGTTCTTGTGAAAGGTTCAAATGGGACAGGTTTATGGAAACTTATACCAATCTTTAAAAATATTATTAAAGAGAACGCCAATGCTGCCTGATCTTTTATTAGATTATACTGATTTCTTTCAACCGTTTAATTTATTTAACTACATTTCTTTTAGAACCATTGGTGCTCTTTTAACTTCATTGTTAATAAGCTTTATTTTTGGTCCAGCTATTATATCTCTTTTGAAAAAAACCCAGAAAAAAGGGCAACCAATTCGAACTGACGGCCCAAAAAGTCATATCCTTTTCAAAACTGGCACACCTACTATGGGAGGTTTATTGATATTATTAGCATTTTCTATTTCAACAATTTTGTGGGCTAGATTGGATAATCTATATATATGGATAGTATTGGTAGTAGCTATACTTTTTGGTGTCATTGGTCTTCTAGATGATTGGTTAAAAGTATCAAGGATGAATAGCAGTGGTTTAAAAAGCTATCAAAAAATTATTGCCCAGATTTTTGTAGCTTTTTGTGCAGCTTGGATGATTTCAGAAAGCACTCCAGAGAATTTACAAAACACATTATCAATTCCTTTTTTTAAAGATAGTATCTTATATTTAGGAATTTTTTATATCCCATTTACAATCTTAGTCATTGTGGGTTCTTCTAACGCTGTAAATTTGACTGATGGGCTAGATGGATTAGCAATAGTACCAGTAATGATAGCAGCAGGTTCATTTGCAGTAATAGCATACTTAGTAGGAAATATTAATTTTTCCAATTATTTACAGTTGAACTATGTTCCAGGCGTTGGTGAAATAACAGTTTTATTAGGCGCAATTATAGGATCGGGACTAGGTTTCTTATGGTTTAATGCACCACCTGCGATGGTTTTTATGGGCGATACTGGTTCATTATCCCTGGGCGGAGTAATTGGCGTAACTGCAGCAGCATCAAGACATGAATTGGTATTAATTATAATTGGAGGTCTTTTTGTATTAGAGACGGTATCTGTAATTGTTCAAATTTTGTCATTTAAACTTACAGGTAAAAGAATATTTAGAATGGCTCCATTACATCATCATTTTGAACAAAAAGGATGGGCAGAATCTACAATAGTAATAAGGTTTTGGATTATTGCCGTAATTTTGGCTTTAATCGGCATTTCTTCACTTAAACTAAGGTAACAAATTGATAAGTATTAGTTGTTATGAAAATAAAAATGTTGGAATTTTAGGAGCTGGATTATCGGGTGTGGCTGCTGCTAGAATTCTAGTAAATTCAAAAGCAAATATATTTATCTTTGATGATAAAAAAGACAAGCCTGATTTTATTAATGATAATTGTTGGAAAAATTACAAACTTTGGCCATGGAGAACCATAGCTGCATTAGTTGTAAGCCCAGGCATACCAATCAATGCAAAAAATAAACATATGGCTATTGAACTTGCAATAAAAAATAAAATTAAAATTATAAATGAAATTGATTTATTTTTTCAAACTAAACCAGAAGCTAAAATAATTGGAATAACTGGTACTAATGGTAAATCAACAACAGTTGCTCTACTATTTCATATATTAAAATATAATAAAATTAAATGCGTGATTGGTGGAAACTATGGCTTTCCTGCATGTGAAATTAAAGACCCTGGGAAAAATGGTATTATAATTCTAGAATTATCTAGTTATCAATTAGATGGAGCAAAAGAGTTAAGCCTGGATCTAGCTACAATAACAAACATTACCAAAGATCATCTAGATTACCACGAAACTTTTAAAAATTATAAATTTTCTAAACTCAAAATCATTAATTTTTTAAAAGAAAACGGAACATTTATTTTAGACGCTGATAATAAACTTCTACATGAAATATTAACTGAGAAAAATATCAATCCTATAAATATAATTAAAATAAAAAAAGATGAAACTTACAATTATGTAAATGACAATGAATACCTACAAGGAGCTCATAATGCGTCTAACAGCTCTATAGCCGTATCAATAGCAAAGCATCTTAATATAAAGCCTAAAAAAATAAAGTTGGCTATAGATAATTTCATAGGGTTGCCACACAGAATGGAACCTTTGTATATTTCAGATAAAATTAAAATAATAAATGATAGTAAATCTACTAATGGAGAATCTACTGCTGCTGCTCTAAAGTCTTTTGAAAATATTTTTTGGATTGCAGGAGGTCAACCTAAATCTAATGGTATTGGTGAGGCTAAAAATTTTTTAGATAAAGTAAAAGAAGTTTTTTTAATCGGTAAATCAACTGATTTTTTTTGTAAAGAAATTTTGAAATATAAAAAAGATTTAAAAATACATAATTGTTTATCATTGGAAAAAGCAACTAAGCTTGCTTTTAAAAAAGCTGCAATTTCTAATTTAAAAAACTATGTGATTTTATTGTCACCATCTGCAGCTAGTTTTGATCAATATATTAACTTTGAGGATAGAGGAAATAAATTTAAAGAAATAGTTAATCAACAACTCAATGAAGGTTTAATAAAATGAACATCACTCGTTCAGATAGATCTAACCTTGCACTTTGGTGGTGGACAATAGATAGATATTTATTGACATCATTTTTTATATTAATGATGTTTGGAATATTTTTAGTAATGGCATCAAGTCAACATCTAGCAGAAAATTTAAATATTCCTTCACATCATTTTACGATCAGACACATTCTATATGGCACCTTGAGTATTCCAATAATAATTTTTTTTTCGATATTAAATGAAAGACAAACGAAGATGATATGCATTTTAGGTATTACAATTACGACGTTACTACTTTTTGTTATTTTATTTGATGGAGAGAAAATTAAAGGAGCACAAAGATGGTTTTTCATTGGCGGTTTTAGTTTTCAACCAAGTGAAATAGGAAAACCTTTATATGTAGTTTTTAATGCTTGGCTATTATCTTTATGGGTTCAAAAAACTCAATTTCCTGGTTGGATTTGGTCAATTGCGTCAATAATTCTAATTTCATCATTATTATTGTTACAGCCTGACTTAGGTATGACTATTGTAATGACGTTTACATGGGGTTTCCAATTATTTATTACAGGAATACCATTAATTATTATTGTATGCCTAATTATGGCTTTCCCAATATTTATGATTTTTTCATATCAACATTTTGATCATGTTAAAATAAGAATAGATAATTTCCTTGAAGGTAAAACGTATCAGGTATCTAAATCTTTACAATCATTTGAGTCTGGTGGTTTTTGGGGAAAGGGTCCTGGTGAAGGATTTTACAAAAAATCTTTGCCAGATGCACACTCAGATTTTGTTTTTGCTGTGGCTGCCGAGGAATATGGTGCATTAATTTGTAGTGTTATAATTATAATATATGCCCTAATAATCATAAGATCATTTTACTACACAATGTATAATAATAATCTTTTTTTTGTTTTAGCTGTAGGAGGTCTTGCATTCCAATTAGGTTTTCAATCGTTGATCCATATGGCTAGTAATACAGACCTTATTCCAACAAAAGGAATGACTTTACCATTTTTATCGTATGGTGGCTCTTCTTTGTTAGCCTCTGCTATAACGGCAGGAATAATTTTATCTTTAACTAAAAGAAGTAAGCCACTGGATCCACTAAGAAAAGAAATTTATGACAGATAATTATTTTAAAAAATGCAAAAGAAAAAAAGTTCTAATGTTTGTCGCTGGTGGAACAGGAGGCCATATATATCCATCATTGTCTCTAATTACCAAAATGAAAAATTTTGATTTTATTATTTTTACTGATGAAAGAGGACGTGGATATTACGAAAATTTCTTTGTAAAAACTAAACTTAATTATAAGATTTTTAGTAACAAAGTCACAAGCCCTAGTAATAAAAAAATAATAAATAAAATAATCGCATTATTCCAACTTTTAACATCATTAATAAAATCATTATCAATTTTGGCTATTCAAAAACCAGATATAGCCGTTGGTTTTGGGGGTTATCCTACTATAGCTCCAATGTTAGCAGCTAAATTCTATTCAATTCCATCAATAATACATGAACAAAATGCAATAATTGGAAGAGGTAACAAATTACTAAGTAAAATCACAAATAAATTAGCTTTATCATTTGTAAAAACTAAAAAAGTTGAAAATAATAAAAATATTATTTTTACAGGCAACCCTGTTAGAAAAGAGTTTGAAGAAATTGGTAATAATTATATCAATCAATTAACTTCAAAGAAATCTTTCACTATCTTAATCTGCGGTGGAAGTCTTGGTTCTTCCTATTTCTCTAAAGAATTAACTTCTGCAATGTGCTCACTTCCTAGAGATATTAAAAAAAATATCAGGATTATACAGCAGGTAAGAATAGAAGATTTAGAAAATGTAAGAAATAATTATAAGACACACAAAATAGAAGCAGAGGTTTCTACCTTTTTTCAAAATATTTATAAACAGTTTCAACTTTCACACTTGATAATTACTCGTTCAGGAGGATCATCCGTCGCTGAAATACTAGCTTCTTGTAAGCCTGCAATTTTTGTTCCGTTACCAAATTCATTTGAAAATCATCAATTTGAAAATGCAAAATTTTTTGAAATAAATAACTGTGGATGGATTTTTGATCAAATTAAAAATAGTGAAAAAGATTTACAAAATTTAATAAAAGATATTTTCAAAAATCAAAAAAAACTTATTTCTAAAAGTAAAAAACTCAAAAATTTATCTAATAAATTATCAAATTTTAGAAAAGGGAAAACACCCTCAGACACATTGTCAGATTTAATTATAGAAATGACAAAAGATTCAATTAAAGAAATGAAGATGTCATGTTAAAAAGTCCTGAAAATCTTGGAATTATTCACTTCATTGGTATTGGAGGAATTGGCATGAGCGGCATCGCAGAGATTTTACATCAATCTGGATATTATGTTCAAGGAAGTGACATAAATGAAAGCAATAATACCAATAGACTAGAAAAGCTAGGTATTAAAGTCTATATCGGGCAAAAAAAAATAAATGTAAATAATGCTAAAATAATAGTTATTTCAACAGCAATTTCTGAGACAAATGAAGAATATATTGCAGCAAAAAAAATGTTTCTCCCAATTGTGCACAGATCCGAAATGTTAGGTGAATTAATGCGTTTAAAGCAGTCAATCGCTATAGCAGGAACTCATGGGAAAACTACAACAACCTCCCTAATAGCTCGAATGGTTGAAGAAAATGGTATGGATCCAACCATCATAAATGGAGGTATTATTTCTTCACTTAATAGTAATGCACGACTTGGTAATGGCGAATGGATGGTTGTAGAAGCAGATGAAAGTGACGGTAGTTTTGCAAAATTAAATCCAACAGCTGCAATTATTACTAATATTGATTTGGAGCATTTAGATTATCATAAAAATGAAGATAATTTAGAAAACGCATTTTACAACTTTGTTTCTTCGATACCATTTTATGGTTTTGTTTGTTTGTGCATTGATAATCACCGGACACAAAAATTGATATCAAAGTTAGAAAATAAAAAAGTTATAACTTATGGAATAGCGGCTAATGCAGATGTAAGAGCATCTAATATATATTATGAAAATGATAAAATGAAATTTTCTTTAAATATTAGAAATAAGAAAGAATATGAAGAAAGTATTCATGAAATAGAATTTTCTATGATTGGAATGCATAATGTTCAAAATGCATTAGCAACAATAGCGACAGGAATAGAATTAAAAATTCCACTTACAAAAATTAAAAATACATTAAAAAATTTTACTGGTGTACATAGAAGATTTCAAAAGGTTGGGAAGTATAAAAATACAACAATTATAGATGATTATGGCCATCATCCTGTTGAAATAAATTCAGCATTGGCTGCCGCTAGATTATTAACGCCTGAAACCAAAATAATAGCTATTTTCCAGCCCCATCGATATAGCAGACTTAAAGACTTGTTTAATGAATTCTGTAGCTCTTTTAACAATGCTGACACTGTTTTACTCCTCGATGTTTACGCAGCAGGGGAAAACCCCATAAAAAATTTCGATAGCAGTAACTTAGAAAAAGGATTGACCAAATATGGACATAAAAACGTTTTTTACATAAAGGATCAAAATCTTTTAGCAAAAAAATTATTAAATATCATAAAACCTGACGATTTAATAATTTGCCTTGGAGCTGGGTCCATAACGAAAATCGCAAATAATTTAGAAGAAAAATTAAAAAATGAAGATAAATACATTTAAAGATAATTTTGTTAGCAATATATATACTAAACGAAAACTAGCAAAATATACATGGTTTGGCGTAGGTGGTAACGCTGAAATTCTTTATATCCCAGAAAAAGAAAAATCTTTAGAGAAATTTTTAAAAGTAAAACCAAGTGATTGTAATGTTTTCACTATAGGTGCTGGATCTAATCTGCTGATAAGAGATAATGGCATTGATGGTATTACAATAATTACCAGTAAGCTTAATAAAATTAGTATTGATAAAGAGGGCATAATAACAGCTAATTGTGGTGCTTTTGACGCTGAAGTAGCTCGCTTTGCAAGAGATCATAGTAGAACTGGACTTGAGTTTTTAATTGGAATTCCTGGAACAATTGGTGGCGGAATAAAAATGAATTCAGGGGCTTTTGGCTCTGAATTTAAAGACGTTTTAATAGATGTAAAAGCCATTAATCATAATGGTGAATATAAAATATTTTCTAATGAAGATTTAGATATGAAGTATAGAAAAATTGGGCTTAAAGATGAGTGGATATTTTTGTCTGCTCGTTTCAGAACGTCAGTTGATACAAAAAAAAACATACAAGATAAAATGAAAAAAATTATTCATTCTAGAAAAAGTGCACAACCAATTGGAGTTAAAACAGGAGGAAGCACTTTTAAAAATCCTGTTGGTGAAAAAGCTTGGAAACTAATTGATCAAGCTGGATGTAGAGGATGGAAAAATGGAGATGCAATGATATCAGAAAAACATTGTAACTTTATTGTTAATCTTAAAAACGCCAATGCCCATCAAATTGAAGAATTAGGACAATATGTAAAACAAAAAGTCTTTGAAAATACTGGTATTAAACTTAACTGGGAAATAGAAAGAGTAGGTAATAGATGAAAACCTACGAAAACTTGCACGTTGTACTATTAAAAGGTGGAGATGGCTTTGAAAGAGAAGTTTCACTAAATACTGCAATAGAATGTGCAAAGGCAATAAAACAAATTGGATGCAAAATTACAGAAATTGATATAGCTGAAAACAATATTACTAGTTTAGCTAAAATTAATGCTGACATATGTTTTAATGCATTGCACGGAGATTATGGAGAAGATGGTTCAATACAAGGCTTTTTGAATCTATTAAAAATACCATATACACATTCTGGTGTTGCAACCTCTTCTATTGCAATGAATAAAATTAATTTTAAAAGAATTATAACTGAAGCAACTATGTTTTCTAACGATCCAATTTACTTTCCAAAAACATTACAAATTAAAAATAACGGGAAATATTTAGAAGTCGATTGTGATCATACTTTTGTAGTTAAGCCAATTAAAGGAGGAAGCTCAGTAGGAGTTAATATAATTAAGAAAGGAAACAAAATTCCTTATTTCAATGAATTAAATGATGAACAATTAATGGCAGAAACATTTGTGGGATCTAAAGAATTAACTGTTACAGTTTTAAAAGAAAATCCTTTATGCGTTACAGAAATCATAACTTTAAACGATAAAGAATTCTATAATTACAAAGCAAAATATGATAAGGATGGTTCAAGTCACAAAATTCCTGCAGACATACCAAAGGTTATTTATAAAAAAGCACTCTCATGGGCTTTAAAGGCACATCGAATTATTGGCTGCAGAGGAATTTCACGTACAGATTTTAGGTACGACGAATATAATGAAACATTATATATGCTTGAACTTAATACTCAGCCAGGAATGACACTGACATCGTTGAGTCCAGAACAAGCTGCTTATT
>CACBMD010000027.1 GCA_902539895.1 uncultured SAR116 cluster alpha proteobacterium | reverse complement strand
AACAAAAAAATTTCTATGAATACTAAATTCAAAATTTCCAAACGCGCAGCCAGACAGCCACCATCTAAATTGAATCTTTCTGCTGGTTCTAGTATTACGGTTAAAAATGCTATTTTAGCTTTAATTACCAAATCGGCTAATGATGTAGCAACAGTTGTAGCTGAAAACCTTGGAAAATCAGAAAGAAATTTTGCTAGATTAATGACCAGGAAAGCTAAAAAATTGGGTATGACACGTACAATATTTAAAAATGCTTCGGGTTTACCTAACAGGGGTCAATTATCAACAGCTCGAGATATGGCGATTCTTGGAATGGCTGTTAGAAAAAATCACCCTAATTTTTTTAAATTATTCAAAACTAAATCTTTTGTTTATAAAGGAGTTAAATATACCAATCATAATAATCTATTAAGCAGCTACTCTGGAACAGATGGTATTAAAACTGGTTATACGAATGCCTCTGGTTTTAACCTTGTTGCTTCTGTTGAAAGAAACGGACAAAGAATTATTGGCGTTGTTTTTGGTGGGAAAAAGGCAAGATCACGTGATAAACATATGATAAATTTACTAAATAAATACTTTAAAACCAGCCCTTCTAAACCACTTGTTAGAATAGCAAAACCTTCAGAAATGCCTAAAGTTCGACCTAAAATTATTGTTGCAGAAAAAAATGTTAAAAATTTTAAAATACCTCCTAAAACTAACAAAACTATGTATGCTGAAAGCTTTCAAGATGATTGGTTTGTACAAATTGGTGCTTTTAAAAACAGATTAAATGCTCATAAAGCAGCTCGTAACGCCAGAAATATTGTTCCAGAACAACTTGGTAATTTACCTGCTTCATTAAGTAAAATAACTAAAACTAACAATGCAACGAATAATTTAGAGTACTTATGGAGAGTTCGTTTTATTGAACTTGCAGAAAATCAAGCACGTTCAGTTTGTGCAGAACTTTGGACTTCCGGCTTAAGTTGTATCCCACTACCTTCAAATAATAAATCCTAGTAGAAACACTTCTCTAAGATACTTTTAATATGTCAGTCCAATTTGTAGTATAAAAAGGAGATCTATAAAAAGATCGCATTCTCCATTTATCTTTTTCTATTTTCTTTCTTCCTGAGTGTTTTACTATCCCTTGAGAACCATAAAATAATGTCATTTTCCCCATTTTAGTATTTATATCATCTAATATTTCCATACAGATATCAGATGCATCAGCAATATTTTTATAATTTTTGTCATATGTAAACAAGTTATCCTGAATAACATAATCTTTATTTTTAACGTCTTTTTTTCTTTGTTTTAAATCAAGTAATATTACTCCAATTTTTTTATAATTATAATTTGGACGATAAAGTCTATCTAATGCCTTAAATGCTTTCTTCATTATGATATTTGTATTATCTGTTAAATCATCAAAGGGTAATATTAAACTATTATTATATTGCAAATCTTTCTTTCTAAAACGATTGGTATTAATAAAAATACAAATCTCTCCACATAAGCTATCTTGACTTCTAAGCTTCTCTGCCGCTCTTGCCACATGATTTGCCAATGCTTGTTTAAGATTATATTTATCGTTAATCATATTGCCAAAAGATCTGGAAACTGTAATAGATTTTTTATCCACTATATTCTCTAGAGCAAGGCAAGAATTTCCTCTTAATTCATAAACCATACGTTCACCAACAACTGATACTAATTTTCTAATCTGACGAGGATCTGATTGCTGTAAGTCAAATGGATTATTAATTCCTATTGATTTTAAACGATTTGCCCATCCTCTAGAGATGCCCCAAATATCTTCTAATTGAATATTACTTAGTATATTTCTTAAATGATCAGATATAGTTAAAACATAAACGCCATTAGATGAATGTTTCTTAGCCATTTTATTTGCTAATTTTGCTAATGTTTTAGTAGGGCCTACTCCGATTGAAACAGGTATACCAGTCCACTGATAAATAAATTGTCTAATTTTAAACATTTCTTCTAAAATAGTTTTTTCGTTGAATTTTCTTAAGTCAAGGAATGCTTCATCAATAGAGTATATTTCTATATCAGGTACAAAATAATTTAATGAGCTCATTACGCGAGAAGACATATCTCCATACAAAGTATAATTTGAGGAATATGTGAATATTTTATTCTTCTTTATTAATGTTTTGTATAAATGTAATGGGGCTCCCATAGGTATGCCCAAAG
This sequence comes from uncultured SAR116 cluster alpha proteobacterium, assembly GCA_902539895.1. Taxonomy (GTDB): domain Bacteria; phylum Pseudomonadota; class Alphaproteobacteria; order Puniceispirillales; family Marisalimonadaceae; genus Marisalimonas. The sequence continues at coordinate 14,705 of CACBMD010000027.1, read as the reverse complement.
ATTTTACTTCATTAGATCTAGCAATAATACAACCATCATTATTGGATAATACCACAACTGGTTTGTTTCTCAATAAAGGGTTGAAAACTCTTTCGCAAGAAACATAAAAATTGTTACAGTCAACTAGTCCATACATATCATAAAAAATGAACCGAACTAGTTACCACCCCCCAAATTTCCATATTCATATGGTCTTCAATTTCAATTGGCTTATATAAATCATTTTCTGGCATCAATATTATTTTTCCAGACCGCTTGTATAACCTTTTAACAGTCATTTGTCCGTCTAAAACGGCTATAATCACTTTTCCGTGTGAAGGCTTAATACTCCTGTCAACAACCAAGATATCGTTATCATTTATACCAGCATTAATCATTGAGTCACCATTAACGCGAACAAAAAATGTTGCAGCAGGACGTTTGATTAGATAGCTATTTAAATCTAAACTTCTTTCTAAGTTATCATCTGCAGGAGAAGGAAAGCCTGCTGAGACTTTAGAACTATAAAGAGGAAAAGCTTGAGAACGATTGAAACATGGTCTAAATACTTCTAATTTGTCTGACAGCTTGTAGTGTCCATTTTGAGCTAGAATTCTTTTTGTTTCTTCTAAATTTAAATTAATCATTATTTCATTCCAAATACTTTGTTCATGTTTTGTTCTCATATATCTAAGGAAAAGTCAACTATTAAAAGTGAAATTAAATAACAATTACATCAAAAAGATAAATAAAAGAATTTAAAACATATTAGAATATTAGCGATCTTTCAGCTTTTCAAGCAAACTATCTAAGTTATGATCTACTTGATCATCAAAACCATTTTTAGATGAAAAATAAGCTAAAGACATTAAGCCAGAACCCAATAAAATAGTAAAAAAAGCACCAACAAAAATTGCTATTTTTCCATTATAACTAATTGTAACGTCTGACATTTGTAACCATAAATTAATTGCAAATATTGTTATTAATATCACGGCAGAAACAGCTAAAATAATTAGTAATAAGGTATTTTTCATACACATATATATATTAGTAAATTTAAGACAAGTCTATCAATATTATCTAAGGGGCATTTCTGATTTAACTAATTGTTCCCAATACGCAATACCTAAAGGCAAAATATCGTCATTAAAATCATACTTACTATTATGCAACATACAACCTGATTTTCCTTCGCCTGCCCCTAACCATATATATGACCCAGGTATTTTTTCTAACATATAAGCGAAATCTTCAGCACCCATAGAAGGGGCCATATTAGTTTTAACCGAGTCTTTACCAAATAAATTTGATAAAACTTCAATTGCTTTTTCGCTAGATTCAATATCATTTACTGTTACAGGATAACCTTTAATGACAGATACATTGGCTGAACAACCATAAGCTATTGCTGTGGCCTCACAAATTTCTGTAAATTGCTTATGAACACTTATTCTAGTATCCGGGTTAACAGTTCTAATAGTACCAATAAAATTTGCTGTTTGGGGTATAATGTTAAATCCAGAACCTGCATTGATTTGAGTTACAGAAATCACAACTGCATCAAGAGGATTCTGTCTTCTAGAAACTATCTGTTGTACAGCCTGAACAATAGCAGTAACTGCTAAAACAGGGTCATTTGTTGCTTGAGGCATTGCAGCATGACCACCATTTCCATTTATAGTAACTTCAAATTTGTCTGCTGCTGCCATAACAGATCCCTTATGAACAGCAACACTTCCTGCATTCATACCTGGCCAATTGTGCATACCCCAAACACTATCCATAGGAAATTGTTGAAACAAGCCATCCTCTATCATGGCAAGTCCACCACCTCCACCTTCTTCTGCGGGTTGGAATATAAAGTACACAGTTCCATCAAAATTCTTTTTTGAAGATAATAATTTAGCTGCCCCAAGCAGCATGGCTGTATGACCATCATGACCACACGCATGCATACGACCATCAAACTTTGACTTATAAGAAAAATCATTTTCTTCAGTCATTGGCAATGCATCCATATCAGCTCTTAATCCAATAGCTTTGTTTCCTCCGCCACCAAGACTAGCGTTAGCTCCCTTTAAAACTCCAACAACACCAGTTGTAGCCATGCCTCTATGAACCTCTAAACCAAAAGATTCAAGTTTCTCTGCAACAAAATTAGATGTCCATTCCTCTTCATAGCCAAGCTCTGGATGAGTATGTAACTCATGCCTCCACTTTTTTATTTCAGGAAAAATATTAATAATTTCATTTGATATTTTCATGTGACTCTCCCTAAAGTTATTATAAATACTCTTAAAACAAAAGGTCAACTTTCTAATCATTGATCTATCTAGTAGATAGTTAATGTGCTAACTTGTTAAAGCTTAATCTTGAAACCTATAAATCAGTTTTTTTAATAATAATTTTTTGGAGTTTGGTGAATATGAAACGAATGAATATTCTTCCTGAAAATAACTTACAAAAATTCATGTTTATTTTTTTACCTTTTGCTTGTGGGTATTTTTTATCTTATCTTTATCGGTCAACCAACGCTGTTCTTGCCCCATATCTAAGTAATGACCTAAATCTAAATGCAGAGCAACTAGGCTTAATTACATCTACATATTTTTTAACATTTGGTTTGTTTCAATTACCTTTAGGTGTTTTACTTGATAAATTTGGGGCTAGAAGAGTTCAAAGTATTCTATTTTTAGTTGCGGCAACAGGAGCTATATTATTTAGCTTTGGAAACAATGTTTGGTCACTAGTTATAGCTCGCGGATTAATTGGACTAGGCGTTTCTGGTGCTTTGATGGGAGCGTTCAAAGCTTTTGCAGTTTGGTTTCCTAAAGAAAGGCTTCCACTTTTAATAGGCCTGTTTATGTCAGCAGGTGGCTTGGGTGCAATTGTAGCATCAACACCTTTGGAAATGGCTATGCAAATAACTGATTGGAGAGGAGTTTATTTATTTCTTGGAACAATTACAGTTTTTATAGGAATTCTAATATTCTTTATAGTCCCAGAAAAAAAAGAAAGTGCCAGTAATGAAGAAACATCACCTATTTTGAAAGTATTAAAGGAAATTTACACAAGCTATGCTTTTTGGAGAATTGGTCCTTTATCTGGAATTGCAGGGGGTACTGGTTTAGCTATATTAGGATTGTGGGCAGGTCCTTGGCTAGCTGATATTGGTAAGTTTAATAAAAGTGAAATTGCTAATATTCTCTTTATATCAACAATAATGATGACCATTGGAACAACATCTTTAGGAATAATCACAGACTACTTAAGAAAATTCAACATATCTCCTGTTGGTGTTATGGGTGGCGCTTTACTAGCATTTATAATTCCATTTACGATAATTACCTTTGGATTAATGCCAAAAGCAATATGGCCGTGGGTAATCTTAAGCATAACTTCACTAGCAGCCACATTAGCTTATGCTGGACTTAGTCAACATTTTCCTAACAGCTATGCTGCTCGTGCTTCGACAGCTATAAATTTAATATGTTTTTTGATGGCTTTTATAGTTCAATACGCTATTGGTTTTATTATGCAAATAGTTGAACCTGGAAAGCAGAGTGGATATTCAATAAAGGCTTATCAAGCAGGCTTTGGTTTATTTTTAGGTTTATTAATAATTTGTTACATAATTTTTTTGATAATGAGTTTAATAGAATTAAAAAATAAAAAAAAGATTATGGGTAATGACGTTTAGCAATCCATTCATTTTTTACATTAGTAGGTTTTAAAATAAATCTATCGTGCAACCTAAATTCACCATCTTCCCAAAACTCAAACTCTTCTGGCTTTAATGCAAATCCACCCCAAAAACTTGGACGAGGAATATCATTATCATTATATTTTTCTTCAAGTAATTTTACCTGCTGCATTAAGAAATTCCTGGATTCTAATTCTCTTGATTGTTTTGAGGCCCATGCACCAATTCGACTGCCTTTTGACCGAGATTGATAATATTTATCGGACACTTGATCGGAGACCTTTTCAAGATTACCGACCAACCTTACCTGACGATTTAAACTTTTCCAATAAAAGCATATAGCTCCTTTTCCTGTTTGAATTATTTCTCTAGATTTACGGCTCTCATAGTTTGTGTAAAAAACAAAATTTCCATCAATAATGTCCTTTAACAATACTGTTCTAACTGAGGGCATTCCGTCTTTAGATACTGTTGCTAATTGCATTGCATTAGGATCTCTAATTTCTTTTTCTTCAGCCTCAGAGAACCATTTTTTAAACAATTGTATTGGATCTACAATTTTTTCTAATTCCAACAAAAGTCTCCATATGAAAATTTATTGATAAGTACTAATTTTGCCATATTTTATGAATATATGTATTTTAATTAAATTTAAAAGATTAACATGAGGTATTAATGCTTAAAAATTTTTTATTATTTGGATCCTTAATATTACTTACAAGTAACGCCTACTCAAAAACAAATTTTTACCAAGTAACCGGATCTGTTTCTGCAGTTGAAGTGCTTAAGACATACTCTACACAGAAAGTACCAAAAAATGAGAAAAGATGCTCAATTCAAAGAGTACCAGTAAATCAAGATGCTAATAAATTTGGTGCAGATAACTTTATAGGCGCCTTAATAGGAGGCGCTATAGGAAATCAGATTGGAGAGGGCGGAGGTAAGGCTGGAGCCACTGCTTTGGGAGCATTACTAGGATCAGAAGTTGTTCGAAATGAAAAAACAACTACAAATCAAAATTTTGTTGAAAAAGAGGTTTGTCGTGTTCAAAAGGTTATACATACTGAAACTATAGAACAAATTAGGGGGTATAAACTCATTATAGATGTAGATGGAGAAACCATATCTATGAATAGCAACAGATCCTATAACCCTGGTGATTTGATTACTTTAACAAAAAAAATAAGTTATTCTCTTAATTAAGTTTCAAATTAATAATAGTTAAATATTTTAAAATGATATAATTAATTATATAATGATAATTGATTATATGTTTTTAATTTTAAATTGCGACTTTAGACCAGGAAAACTAAATAATGGAACAAGAAAACCATAGTAAAGGGATTATGCACGGCAAACGAGGTATTGTTATGGGAGTTGCAAATGATAGATCTATCGCCTGGGGTATAGCTGATGCAATCGCAAAACAGGGTGCAGAAATAGCATTTACATATCAAGGTGAAGCATTACAAAAAAGAGTTGCTCCACTAGCTGAATCAGTTGGTTCTGATATTATTATACCCTGCGATGTTTCAAGTGATGAAGCAATTGACAAAACGTTCAATTTGCTCAAAGAAAAATGGAATAGTATTGATTTTTTAGTTCATGCAATAGCATACTCAGATAAAGAAGAATTAAAAGGCGAGTATGTTGATACAACAAGAGAAAACTTTTATAAAACTATGGATATATCTGTATATTCATTTACCGCAGTTGCTCAAAGAGCTGCAGCAATGATGCCAAATGGTGGATCTATGATTACCCTCACATATTACGGAGCGGAAAAAGTAATGCCTCATTATAACGTAATGGGGGTTGCTAAGGCTGCGCTTGAATCTTCAGTAAGATATTTAGCTGCAGATCTAGGAGACAGCAAAATTAGAGTGAATAGTTTATCAGCAGGCCCTATAAAAACTCTTGCCGCTAGTGGTATAGGTGATTTCAGATATATTCTTAAATGGAATCAATATAATTCTCCACTTCGCAGAAATGTTACATTAGACGATGTTGGTGGATGTGGTGTTTATCTTTTATCTGATTTGTCAACTGGAGTAACTGGTGAGACTCATCACGTTGATTGTGGTTATCATGTTGTAGGCATGAAAGCTATTGATGCACCAGACATGACACCAGAAAAAAAAGAAATTTAAATTACTAAAATTTCTTATTGAAAGAATTTAAATGGCAAGCAACTCTTTTGGACATATTTTTAAATTTACTAGCTTTGGCGAAAGTCATGGTAAAGCAATTGGATGCATAGTAGATGGAGTACCTCCTTTAATTCCAATAAATGAAGAAGACATTCAAGTTCACTTAGATAGAAGAAAACCTGGCCAGTCCAAATTTGTTACACAAAGAAAAGAAAACGATATTGTAGAGATTCTCTCTGGAACTTTTGAGGGTAAAACTACAGGTCATCCAATTGCACTTCACATAAAAAATGAAGATCAAAGAAGTAAAGATTATTCTGAAATTTCTAGTCAATTTAGACCAGGACATGCTGACATTACATATCAAAACAAATATGGAATAAGAGACTATAGAGGAGGGGGTAGATCAAGCGCAAGGGAAACAGCTGTAAGAGTTGCAGCAGGTGCAATTGCATTTAAAGTATTAGAAAATAAGTTAAAAAAATCTATAAAAATCAGAGCTAGTGTAATCCAGTTAGGGCCAAATAAGATAGATCGTAAAAATTTTGATTGGAATGAAGTTAACAATAACCCTTTTTTTTGTGGAGATCCAAAAGCAGCTAAGGAATGGGAAATTTGGTTGGACAATATTAGGAAGAACGGTAATAGCGCTGGTGCAATAATTGAAGTTGTAGCTGAAAATGTGCCCAGAGGATTAGGAAGTCCAATCTATAAAAAATTAGATAGTCAAATTGCAGAAGCCTTAATGAGCATAAATGCTGTAAAAGGTGTGGAAATTGGTTCTGGTTTTAATTTAGCGTCTTTAACAGGCAGTGAAGCCAATGATGAAATTTATCCTGACAATAAAGGAGACTATTATTTCGGGTCTAATCACTCTGGAGGAATATTAGGTGGAATTTCTTCAGGGCAGCCTATAGTAGCTAAATTTATTGTTAAACCAACGAGCTCTATTTTAACAGAAAAAAACTCTATAAATTTACAAAATGAACCTATTAAGATTAAAACAAAAGGTAGGCACGATCCTTGTGTTGGCATTAGAGCTGTTCCAGTAGCTGAAGCTATGATGGCAATAACTATTTTAGATCAATTATTAGAGCATGAAGGCCAAATTGGGAAGATTGAATAAAACGCTTAATGAATTAATTTTTTGTAGCTACAATTAAAAATTCCTTATTTCCACTAGGGCCTAAAATAGGGCTTTCAATAACTCCTAAAATATTCATATTAATTTCAAGTCCAATCCATTTTGTTATATCATTAATTACTGTCTCATGTAGTTTAGGATCTCTTACTACGCCACCCTTTCCGACAAGGCCTTTCCCTACTTCAAATTGGGGTTTTATTAAAGCTACCATCCATCCATGAGATTTTAGGAGCCTAAGTCCTGAAGGTAAAACTTTCTTCAATGATATAAAAGATGCGTCACAAACCAAAGCATCCAAAGGATCTTGAATAATTTTATCTGTTAAATATCTGGCATTTGTTTTTTCTTTAACTATAACTCTTTCATCTTGTCTCAATTTCCAATCTAATTGGCCATATCCAACATCTACTGCATAAATTTTACTAGCTCCATTTGCTAACAAAACATCTGTAAAACCGCCTGTGCTTGCTCCAATATCGAGTGCTATAATAGAATTACAGTCTAAATTAAACTCTAATATGGCTTTATTTAATTTAACACCTCCCCTAGATACCCAAGGATATGTTTTACCTTTTATTTCAATTTTTGAATTTTGTGATACTTGTTGTCCAGGTTTTTCAACACGCTTATTATCAATGAACACATTTCCAGTCATAAGAATAGAATTGGCTTGCTCTCTACTTTGAACAAAGCCTTTTAAAACCATAAGTTTATCTATTCGTTCTTTACTTATTTTGGAGGTCCTAGAATATTTTTAAAGTTTAGTTATTAATAGATTTATTTTTTACATTGGACAAAGATATCATTTTAGAAACAACCTTCATTAATCCATCTGTGTCCAAACCTGCTCTTGCAAGTTGATCTTTTTGAGAAGCATGATCTTGAAAATTATCTGGCATAGTTAAGCATTTAATTTCTTTATCATACTTATTAAGGAGATCCTTAGATGATAAGAAATGTAAACAATGAGAACTAAATCCTCCCGCAGAACCTTCCTCAATTATTATAAGTTTTTGATGTTCATTCCATAATTTTTCGACTAATTGCGTATCAATTGGTTTTGCAAAACGTGCATCTGCAACAGTTATCTTTAAATTATATTGTAATAGATGATCAGCAACTTTCAATGCAGAACCTACTCTTGTACCTAAAGCTAGAATTGCTAAATCTTTTCCTCTTTTAATGATTCTTCCTTTACCAATTTTAACATCTTGTACAATATCGGTAAAATCAACACCCTCTCCTTCACCTCTTGGATATCTACAAAAAATTGGACCATCACTGTGTTTCGAGGCAGTCATAACCATTTTTGCTAACTCTGCTTCGTCACTAGGTGCCATTACTACTACATTTGGTAAACAACAAAGGTATGCTAAATCAAACGACCCTGCATGAGTTGCTCCATCTGCTCCTACATATCCAGCTCTATCAAGCATAAATCTTACAGGCAAATTTTGTATAACAACGTCATGAACTACTTGATCATAGGCTCTTTGTAAAAAAGTTGAGTAAATAGCTACAAAAGGTTTTAAACCCTCGGAAGCCATTCCAGCAGCAAACGTTACAGCATGTTGTTCTGCAATTCCAACATCATAAAATCTGTCTTGAAATTTTTCTGCAAACTTATTTAATCCAGTTCCAGAAGGCATAGCGGCGGTTATGGCTAAAACTTTTTTATCTTTTTCAGCAATTTTACACAAAGTTTCTGCAAAAACGTTAGTATAAGTAGGCGCATTAGATGTTGATTTGACAGAATCACCAGTAATTACGTTAAATTCAGATACAGCGTGATATTTTTCGTGAGAACCTTTCGAAAAAGGATGTCCTCTTCCCTTTTCTGTTACCACATGAAGCAGAATTGGTTTATCTTGAGAACCATTTTTAAGATTTTGTAATATTTTAACCATGGATTTAACATCATGACCGTCTATTGGACCTAGATAACTCATACCCATATGACTAAAGATGGTACCTTCTGCATTACCTAAAAAATTTCTTGCCAGACTCTCAGCTCTTTTGGCTGTTTCACCAATTTCTTTAGGAAAAAGATTAACCATTTGTTTAGCAATTTCTCTTACATTATTGAACGGACGACTTGACACAACATTGGATAAATAATTGCTTAAGGCACCTACAGCTGGAGCTATAGACATATCATTATCATTTAAAATAATTAATAAATTAGTTTTTAAAGCTCCAGCGTTATTAATTGCTTCATATGCCATTCCAGCACTCATGGCGCCATCACCAATAACAGCAATTACATTGTTAGATTTCCCAAGTTTGTCTCTTGCAACGGCCATTCCTAGAGCCGCAGAAATCGATGTTGATGAATGTCCTGCACCAAAAGGATCAAAAATAGATTCAGTTCGCTTTGTAAATCCTGAAAGACCTCCAGATTTTCTTAAAGTAGACATTTCATGTCTTCTATTAGTTAAGATTTTGTGAGGATATGCTTGATGTCCAACATCCCAAATTAATCTATCATCAGGGGTATCAAAAACATAATGAATTGCAATAGCAAGCTCAACAACACCCAAACCTGCGCCTAGATGTCCACCTGTTTTAGACACAATATCAATCATATCAGAGCGTAATTCTGAAGAAAGTTGATCAAGATTTTCTAATTTTAAAAATTTAAGATCATTAGGGTTATTTACCTTATCGAGCAAAGGTGTGGTAACAGATTTAGTTTTTTTATCTTTAATTGGCATTGATTAACTTAAACCTATAATAACAAATATAAATTTATTTATTTCTATTTACAGTATATTTAGCTAAAGATACAAGATTTTCTGATTGTTGTTGAAATTTTTGTATCAAATTTATGGCTTTATTAGATTCCTCTATGGCTCTTTTCTTAGCTTTTGCTCTACCTAAAATTGTTACAAAATTAGGTGTTTCATTTTTAGTGTCTTGCCCTACAGGTTTTCCGATAGAGTCCTCATTTCCATCAAGGTCAAGTAAATCGTCAGCAATTTGAAAAGCTAAACCAATATGATTAGCATAGTTAATAAGTTTAATTTTTTGATCTTTACTAGCATTTAATAAAATTGACGCCACATGAGCGCAACAAGATATTAATGCGCCAGTTTTATGATTTTGAATCCACTCTATTTGATCTAAATCTATAGACTTGTTGTTTGTAAAGTCCATATCTGCTTGTTGGCCTCCTACCATGCCATTAGGCCCAATAGCTTTTGCTAAAACAAAACAAATCTCAGATCTCTTTTCTGAATTAGAAATGAAATTGCTATCTCCTATTATTTGGAAGGCCCAACTTAATAGCCCATCTCCAGCAAGTATAGCAGTATGATGATCAAATTTTACATGATTAGCTGCCTTTCCTCTTCTAACAGAAGAATTGTCCATAGCTGGTAAATCATCATGAATTAATGAATAAGAATGAATTGCTTCGATAGCAGATCCAACAACAATTAATTCATTATATTTTGATTTCGAGAGAGTTTTATTATTTATAGCGCTAATAAAACGTCCAGTTTCCAAAACTAAATAAGCCCTTATTTTTTTTCCACCGCTAATTGAGGAGTATCTCATCGCTTCAAAAAGTTTGGAACTTAATCCATTACCAGATGGTAAATAAGTGTCTAAGAAACTGTCAATTTCTTGTGAATTTTTTTCAAGCTTATTTTGAAATTTAATCATAAAATTATCCTAAGTAATTTTATGATAAATTAATCTGGTTTAAAAGGTGATAATTTTTCTGGAATACTGTCATTATTTTCTGACGCCTGAATAGTTTCAACCTTCATTTTTGCATCATGTAGTTTTTTTTGACAATAATCTTTCAATTTTGAGCCTCTATCATATGCAGCTATTGCTTCATCGAGTGAAACATCTCCTTTATCAAGACTATCTACAAGTTTTTCTAATTCCTGCATAGCTTCTTCAAAAGTTAGTTTTTCTAGTTCAGTATTACTCATGACGATTTAGAGCCATTCCAATTTATTTTTTTAAAAGTTTACCTTTCAAAAAAATTTAATCAACAGTTTACTTAATCATTTCAAGAGCATTTATTAATTTTTTACTAATATTAGTTTCAAAACCCGAATGACCAGCATCATCTACAATTTCGATTTTTGCACCATTCCAACAATCAGCAAGTTTTAGTGCCGTGAATGGAGGGCAAATTACATCATGCCTTCCCTGCACGATAAAGGATTTTATATTAGAAATTTTATTCAATTTTTTAATAATATAGTTTTCTTCTATAAAACAATCATTCATAAAATAATGTGTTTCTATTTTTGATATTGCAAGGGCTTGCTCCCCAGAAATTGGTCGTGGCAAATAATTAATAGAAGAACATGAATTTTCATATTCAGCCCAAATAGAAGCAGCTTTTAAGGTTTGTGATCTATTGTTACTATGAAGTTGATTATAGAACCATTCGAGAATATTATTTCTCTTATTTTGCGGTACGGACGATATAAATTTATTATAAGCTTCTGGAAAAAATTTTTTAATATCATGTAAGAACCAATTTATCTCAATTTTAGTACCTAAAAAAATTCCTCTCAAAATAAAACCCATACACCTGTTAGGGAATTCAATACCATATAATAACGCTAAAGTGCTACCCCATGATCCTCCAAAAAGATACCATTTATCTATTTTTATTGATTTTCTTAAATCTTCAATATCTGAAAGCAAAAGTTGGGTATTGTTAAAGTTTGTTTCAGCATACGGTATACTTTTACCAGATCCTCTTTGATCAAAAAAAACAACCCTAAAAACTTTTGGATCAAAAAAACTTTTATGAGAGTTTGAAAAACCTGCTCCTGGACCTCCATGCAAAAACAATATGGGTATACCTTTTGGATTCCCATATTGCTCAAAGTATATTGAATGTCCATTACCTACATCTAAATAACCATTATCATATGATGGTAGGCAATCAAAAAGAAAGCTTGATTTATTACTTAAATTTAACATTTATTTAAATTTTAAATAGAAATTTGTTAAGCTGCTTCCTCAGCATTATCATCGATTATTTTTTCTAATTTTACAACAGCACTTTGTTTATCAGTCTCATCAACTGCTGCAAATTCACTAGCTAAACGTTCTAAAGCAGCTTGATACATTTGTCTTTCAGAATAAGATTGTTCACCTTGATCATCTTTACGGTACAAATCCCGAACAACTTCTGCAATCGAAACCAAATTTCCAGAATTAATTTTAGTTTCGTATTCTTGAGCTCGCCGTGACCACATAGTTTTTTTTACTTTTGCTTTACCTTTTAATGCAACAATTGCTTCTTCCATCTGTGATTTACTTGATAAGGTTCTTAGTCCTGATTCAGTTGCTTTAGACAATGGAACTCTGAGTGTCATTCTTTCATGTTCAAATCTTATTACTAGTAACTCCAGCTCTATATCTTCGACTTTACGCTTTTCTGTTCCAATTATTTTACCAACACCATGGCTTGGATAAACAACATAATCACCAGGTATAAATGAACTTACTAAGTTTTGATCTTTTGACAATTTAATCACCTATTTTAACATATTTATGTTGTAAAATTTATATAAGAAATTTAAAAATGGGTTTATATCACAAAAAGACAAAAAAAACCAGCTGTAAGTCAATCAATTTAAAAGTACTATATAGTACCTGGTTTTTTTGAACCATATTTTTGAAATTTACCTTCTTCGTCAGTATATTTTTCATAGTTAGGCAAAGGATCGATCTTCATAGTAATGTTAGGCCAAATCTCTGACATCTCTCTATTATATTCTAACCATTCTTCAGCTCCAGGATCAGTGTCTGCTTGAATAGCATCTACAGGACATTCTGGCTCACAGACACCACAATCTATACATTCGTCAGGATGAATAACAATCGTGTTTTCTCCAAGATAAAAACAATCTACAGGACAGACTTCGACACAATCAGTATGTCTGCAATTTATACATTTATCATTAACTATATACGTCATAACAATCTCAAAATTAATGTATTTAAACTACAAAAATTGTCATTACAAGTATTCATTTAGTATAATCTTAATCCCTGCCCATTAACCTGTCTGTTTGACGCCTTTCTCTTTTTGTTGGACGTCCAACTCTCTGTACAAACTTAATACCAATATTATTACTAGCCTTTTTTGAAATGATTTCAATCGGGGTAATATCTTTGTAAAAATTAAGTGACTCTTGATAGGGGCCTCTTCGACTGGGTATATCTAAAACTTTCAAGATCTTTATGTTATCATTAATTGTCATTGTTAACACGTCACCCACAGATATCATTTTATGTGGTTTCTGTGTGACTTGACCTGATATCCGTAACCTATTGGTTAATATAAATTTTGTTGCTATACTTCTACTTTTAAATATCCGGATATAATATAAATAGATATCAAGCCTTAGTGTCTTTTTTTCTAAAATATTAGATATCATTTCATTTTTTTATTTTTATAGATTTTAAAATTGCAAATGGTGATAGAGGATCTGGTGATTTTTCTTTATTTTTTGTTTTTGAAAAATTTTTGACTTTATTATCTTTACTTTTCAAAGTTTTTTTATGCAATGTTTTGAATTTGTTTTTAAAAGCCTTTCTTTTTTTTTCAAAAATAATAATTGGGATTTGGTCAGCTAAAGTTGAAGGTTCTTCACCACACTTTGAGTAACCTAAATCATATAGAATTTCTTGCATTTGAATTTTTGTTGCACCTGCAATAGATAACATGGTCTCATTAATTCTAAACTGACCATTTCTAGCTTCTATCCTTATTATGGCAGACAATCTCTCGGCAATATCAGCTCTAAGAGCCAAATTCCCTAGAGGTACAAAACCTAAAGCCCTATAAAACTCTTTTTTAACATTTGGTAAAATTGTTATGCTCACGCGTCCATCAGGTGGAAAAGCTTCATTTGGAAAATCTTGATTATGAACAGACCATAATAAAGCTCTTAATTTTATTGCTGCTGGCTTCAGGAGATTAGGTAAATAAATAGTTTCAACACCTAATCTTAGTCCTAGTCTTGCTAAATTTCTTTTATCAACTTCTGACAATTTAACTGTGGACATTGATAAATTATTAATTTGCGCTGAACCTAATCCTTCATAAACTTGATATGCAATGCCAAGAGCTTTCCCAGAAATACTCTTACTAAGCTTTTTTTCATCATCATTTGTTATTAATGAAACGTTATGATTTTTTTCACTTTCACTTTTTTGTTGCTCAAAATTTAAAACAGGGTTTTTTAAATTAATAGCTTCAGATAAAATATTTTCTATATTCCCCTCAACTGCCTCATTTACTCTAATTTCTATTTGCTTAATCTGTTCGTCAGACAAAAATTCAGAATTAATGATATTAATTTTTGGTGAATATAAAGTTTCACCAATTGTTAGTTTTGCAACCTTGTTATTTTGCCATGAAATGGACCCATCATCATCAAACTTAAAAGCTGCTTCGTCAGACATTAAAAGCTCTCTAACACGTCTTTCAATTTCTTTGGGTAAAATTTTTCTTGCAGCAGATAAAATTGGACCAGCTTTTTCGCCTTCAGAGAGAGAAGGAACAAATTCAAAACCTTTTAATAAACCAACTTCTTCACCTTCAACAATTACCTTACCGTCTAGTCTTATTATAGCTTCCAAAGTACAATGCTCTTTTAAAGTTTTATTTAAAATTACAATCCTCTTATCAACAAATCTTTGAGTTAATCTATTATGTAATTCATCAGACAGTTTATCT
>CACBMD010000026.1 GCA_902539895.1 uncultured SAR116 cluster alpha proteobacterium | reverse complement strand
CCTGTCCTTCGATACCTTCAGGCACAAGTTTAAGATTTTCTATTTCTGCCTGAAAATATCTATCAGCAGAGCCTCTTGCCATTGCACCTAAACTACCCATACCTCTATATGACTTATAAGATCTACCTTGAAATAAAAAAACCTCTCCAGGAGTTTCATCAGTTCCTGCAAGAAGAGAGCCTACCATAACGGCACTAGATCCTCCTGCTATGGCCTTCGCTATATCTCCAGAATATTTAATACCTCCATCTGCAATAATTGGAACTGAGAATTTGTTTGCAACTTCTACACAATCAATAATTGCAGATAATTGAGGAACGCCAACTCCAGCCACCATTCTTGTAGTACATATTGAACCAGGTCCAATTCCTACCTTTACGCCATTTGCTCCAGCGTCTATAAGAGCTTTTGTTGCATCTCCAGTTGCAACGTTTCCACCAATTAGAGCTACTTCTTTTGACATCTTGGAAATTTTTGAGACAGAATCTAAAACCATTTTACTATGACCATGAGCGGTATCAACAATCAAAACATCAACTCCTGCATCAATTAGAGCTTCTGCCCTTGAAAGTCCGTCTTTCCCGACACTAGTAGCAGCCGCGACTCTTAATCGTCCTTGTTCATCTTTACATGCATCAGGGTGGTTTTGAGATTTTTCCATATCTTTAACAGTTATTAATCCAACACAGAATCCATCTTCATCAACAACCACTAATTTTTCAATACGATGTTGATGTAAAAGTTTTCTAGCCTCTTCTTTGCTTACACTTTCTTTAACAGTTATTACATTTTTAGTCATAAGCGCAGAAACTGTTTGATTTAAATCATTTGCAAATCTAACGTCTCTGTTTGTAAGAATACCAACTAATTTGTTTTTAAGACCTTCAACAACTGGTATACCACTTATTTTGTTTTTTTTCATTAGTTTAAAAGCATCTCCGAGGGACTGATCAGGTTTTATTGTTACTGGATTTACTACCATTCCTGCTTCAAATTTTTTTACTTTTTTTACTTCTGACGCTTGCTCTTTAATTGAAAAGTTTTTATGTAAAACCCCTATTCCACCTAGTTGGGCCATAGTAATAGCTAATCTATGTTCAGTAACGGTATCCATTGCGGCAGATATTAAGGGTATATTTAACTTGATATTTTTAGAAATAAAAGTACCTACATTGGCGTCTGCTGGTCCTATCTTACTATATGCAGGTTGTAGTAAAACATCGTCGAAAGTGTAAGATTCTTTAATTATCATTATTTATACTCAGTACTGGATTTAAAATTAATATCATAAGGTTTTATATAGGATCTATGGTAAATTTTGCAAAGTTAAATTCTTTGAATTTATTTTCCTTTAAAACCCAAAGCAATAACATATCCTTCAACTGATTCTTTTCGGCTTGCATCAGGTTTGACGTGATGTACTTTATAAAAGTTTTTTTGCATTAAATCTAAGGCTTCCTTTTCTGTTCCTCCTTTGAAACACTTAGCTAAAAAAACTCCATTCCTATTCAAATTCTCAATTGAAAAGTCTAAAGCAATTTCTAAAAGATGAGTAGTTCTAATATGATCGGTTTGTCTATGACCTGTTGTATTTGCAGCCATATCAGACAAAACAACATCTGGCTTCTGTCCCAATAATTCAATTAAATGATCACCAACTGCTTTATCATTGATATCTCCAATTATAGATTTACATCCAGCGATATCATCTGTTTTCAAAATATCTACTCCAATAACTTTTTCATCACCTGTAATTGAAGAAACTTTTTCAGATGCTATTTGTAGCCAACCACCTGGGGCACATCCTAAGTCAATTACTGACAGTCCAGGAAGTAAAAAATTAAATTTATCATTTATTTGTAAAAGTTTAAAAGCAGCTCTTGATTTATATCCTCTTTTTTGTGTCTCTAAGACGTATGGATCATTAAGCTGTCGACCTATCCACCTAGTACTAGAAGATTTTCTTTTTTTATCTTTTTTTATTTTGTTCAATAAACCTCTGGAGCTTTCAAATGAACCAGAATTATTTTTATTAGTCATTATAAATATCTTTTGTAGATTTGAAAAAACAACTTTTTGCTCCTGTATGACAAGCAGAACCAGTTTGATCTATTAAAGCAAGTATTGTGTCATTGTCACAATCTAATCTTAGCTCATGAAGTTTTTGAAAATGCCCACTAGTTTCACCTTTTTGCCAAAGCTTTTGCCTCGAACGAGAGAAGTAATGCATATCATTTGTATCTATTGTTTTTTTTAAAGCTTCTTCGTTCATCCAAGCCATCATTAAAATGACACCAGTATGAACGCACTGGGATATTACGGGTACTAAACCATCTTTATTGAAGTTTATGTCTGAAATTTGAAACTTTTCAGTGCTAGAAATTGTGTAATTATTAATCATCTATTTCCTTCTTTTAAACTTTTTATAAAATTTGATAAATCATTGTTTATTCCCATCATTGAAGGGACTATAATCAGCACAAGCAAAGCTGTAACACCAAGACCAAAGACAATTGTAGCAGCCATAGGTATTAAAAATTGTGCTTGTAGAGATTTTTCAAACATTAGCGCTGACAATCCACCAATAGTCGTTAAAGAAGTTAGTAGAACAGGTCTAAGTCTATCTACAACACCTGAAATTATTGCTTCGTTGATAATATTTTGATCATTTAAACTATTTTCAGTGTCGTTAAGCAAATCATCAAATCTTCTTTCTATAGTAGATACTAAAATAATTGAGTTATTTACTACTATACCTGCTAAAGCTAAAAGAGCGAACATAGACAAAATTGACATTGTTAAACCTAATATATAATGACCTAAAACCGCACCAATAAAAGCAAACGGTATCATTATCATTATTGTTAATGGTCTTGACCAAGATTTAAAAACCCAGGCTAATATAAAATAGATTAACATTAGTCCAACAATTGATCCAATTTTCATATCAGCAAAAGTTTCTTTCTGCTCTAAATCCTTACCATCAAACCTATAATTCAAATTATATTTCTTAGCAATTTCAGGCAATCCATTTTGCAAAAGAAACTGTCTAGCTTGAGAAGTATTCATAAGTTGAGGAAATAGGTCACCTGAAATTGTGACTTCACGAAAACCATTTTTTCTATTAATGGAAGCAAATGGGACTTCTTCGCTTATTGTTATTATTTCTGCCAGTTTAAAACTAGTGCCAATATTAGTTATAATTCTTAAATCATTAATCATATCAGTTTGTTTTTCGTTTTTTATTAATTTCAAGCGAACTGCAACTTCTTCGTCTGCCTTTGGAAACTCAGATATAATAACCCCATTGATTGCAGACCTGACTTGTTCTCCTATTTCTGAAATAGACAAACCTAACGACTGTCCTTTGTTATTTAAGCTTAAAATCCTTTCTTGCACACCAAATTCAAGATTATCACTTAATGATGTTACTCCAGGAATTGTTCTAGCAATTTGAATTAACTCATCAGATGCCTTCTTCAAGTTTTCTAATTTTTCTCCTTGAAACCTTACATCAAGATCTCTTCCGGGAGGCCCCCCACTAGGTGCTCTGATAGTTAACTTATCTAGTCCAGCAACAGATTGAATATTATCTTTCCATGCCTTAATAAATTCTTTTGTTCTAACTTTTCTTTTATCCGCAGTTTTTAATTCAACAACCATAGATCCAAGTAAGTCACTTCCAATAGGACTTGGTCCAGCATCATTTGAAAAAGAAGTCCTGTCTCCGATTGTAGACATTTTAAATTTAACTAGGTTTTTTGAATACGAAAACTGTTTTGATGTTTTTTCTAAACCAATTTCAATATTATTAAGCATTTCTAGGGTATTAGTTTTTTTTGTTCCAGAATGCATTTTAAAATTTGCAATTATGATATCTGCTTCAGGAGTTGGAAAGAAGCTAAAAAGCACTCTTCCTCCTGACATCATTCCCACTGATACTATAAACATGCCAATAGCAACCATGAATGTTACATATCTGTAATTAAACGTTAATTTAACAAATTTTCTAAACAAGCCCTCCTGGAAATAGATAAATTTATTATCAAACCATGATCTAAATTTACCTGGTAAGTTATTTTTATTATCAAAGTGAGCTAGATGAGCCGGTAAAACTAAAAAACACTCAATTAAGCTAGCAACTAAAACAGCGCAAACCACCCAAGGGATAGCAGCAATTATTTCACCAATAACACCTTTGACCATAAATAGCGGGATAAATGCAGCAACTGTCGTGAGCATTGCTGAAATTACCGGCATTGACATCCTTGATGCAGCTACTACAGGAGCTTGTGAGCTATCAAGTTTTCTTTTAGTTTTCAAATATGATGTGTGTTCACCTACAACAATAGCATCATCGACTACTATGCCAAGAGCCATTATTAAACCAAATAATGATATCATATTTATTGACTGCCCAGTTACTAACATAACTGCAAATGTAGCTAGAAATGCAATTGGAATACCTAATGCAACCCAAATTGCAGTATTTCGACTTAAGAATAGAAAAAGTACAGCTAGAACTATACAAAGACCACTTAACCCATTTTTGACTAGTAAAGAAATCCTTTCTTGAATAAGTTCAGCAGCTGTGTTGTAAGTTTCAATTTTTATATTGTTACCAAGTAAACTTTGAGAACTAGAAATTACATTTTCTACATTTTTTGAAACCTCTATAGCATCACTCGTTTTACTTCTTCTTACCCACAACTCTACTGCAGGCTTTCCATCTACAACTTTTAAAATACTACCTTTTTCAATACTATAAGTTATCTTTGCTAAGTCTTCGAGTAAAACCCTGCCACCAGAGCTAGAGCTCTTTAATTCTAATTTTTTAAAAGAATCAACTAGTCTTTTTTCTCCTTCTGTTCTAACTCTTAATGAACCATCAGCGTAACTGCCACCAGAAACATCTTGTGTTTCAGATTTTATTAAATTAGCAATTTGATTAAAAGATAATTTAAGTTTTGCTGTTTCTAATTGAGGTATTTCTATTAAAATTTCTTCCTTAGGAAGACCTAAAATATCAACTTTATCAACACCTGAATTTAAAAGTAACTCTTTTAGATTTTTTGACTTTATTCTCAGTTCTGATAATGAAACTTCTCCAGATAATACAATTCTAGTTACTGTGTCAAAAAATTCTCCAACAATAATTCTAGGTTTTTTGGACTTTTCAGGAAAATTTGTTCTTGATACAGCCGTTTCAATATCTGTTCTTCCTTTTTGCATGTCATAACCATATTGAAACTCAACTTGTGTACGACCAAGGCCCTCAACAGATTTGGATGATACCTTTTTAACACCAGAAATTGGTCTCAGTTCTGGCTCTAATAATTGGATAATATTTTTGTCAATTTCTTCGGCAGTAGCACCTGGCCAATCAATTGTTACAGCTACAACTTCCACATCAAAATCAGGAAAAAATTGTTTGTTCAGTTTACCTATAGATAACAAACCTATAATTATCATTAATAACATGATAATGTTTGCAGATGTTCGATGCTCTACAAAAAATTTTAAAAAACTTGACTCTTTAAACCTTACCAAAACTCTATCCTAATTAGAAAATAATTTAATTTAATATTTTTATTTTTTGATTATTGAGATTTTCTGGAATTCTTGTAGTGATGATATAATCATTTTCTGACAAATTACCATCAACTAAAATATATCCAGATCCTTTGTAAATAAGTTTTATTTTTTTTGGCTTAGCAATACCGTTTTCAACAACATAAACTTTATCAGTATACAAAGATGACTCTGGTAACTTAAAAACATTTTTAAAATCACCAACAGGATAGTCTACCCTTACAAATGTACCTAAAGGGATATAATTTTCACTTTTTTCAAATTTATCAATTCTAGCGAATAACTTTCCACCACCCTCTTCTTCATTTGTTTTTCCATCTGATCTTTCAATTATTCCTTTCATGGTTTTTAAAGATGTAGTTCCACCTCTCCATAAAACATCAATTGATTTTCCGATTAGATCATTTGAATTAGAATATATCTTTGAAGGCACAACAAACTCAACTTCTATATTTTCAGTAGAAAATATATTAGCTATTTTTTCATTACTATTTAAAAATTGCCCTTGATTTATTTTAACATTAAACAATCGACCATTAAAATGAGATTTCAAAACAGTATCTGACAAGTCTTCTTTTGCCTTCTCTAACATAGTCTTTGCTCTAACATAATCAGATCTATTTTTTGAAAGAAGAATTAATTCGTTATCATATTTATTTTGTGAAACAACATTGTTTTTTAACATTGCTTTATATCTATTTACCTGTCTCTTTCGAATACCAAGTTGTTCAGCTAATTCTTTTGTTTCTGATGTGAGTTTTTCAATTTCTAGTAAAAATCTTCTTTGGTCTAGTTTTGCTAATATCTCTCCGTTAGTGACATAAGATCCATTGAGAAGTTTATCCGAAATAAAATTAACTCTACCTGACACTCCAAATCGAAGGTCTCCACTTCTTGATGATATTATTTTACCATAAGCGTCTGAAGTTGGAGAATAATTATTTCTTTTTGGACTAATAATATTTACGTAAAAGGTTTTTTCTTCTACTGTTGATGGCTTTGCTTCGGGTCTAGTTGAGACTAAGTATTTATATAAAAATATACTTATTCCTAAAACCAAGAAAAACATCATTGTTTTAAAATTTAATATTTTAAATAACACTTTCATTTTCCTAATTGATATTCAATGGTTAGGTAAGTTTAATTAATTTTTTTATCATTTACATTATAAGTTAATATAATCCTAATTTTATTAATTCAGAATTTACCTCATCTGGTATTTCTTCGCTTCCATCATCATTGGTATTTAAATCAGGTGGAATATCTTCTTCCATATAATATCTCCATCCCTGAAATGGTCTCATCGGTGTTGGTATTACTTTTATCAAATCTTTATCTAATATTATTTCACAACCTTTACTACCATCGCTTCTAATAACTGATGTTATATCCAAAATTTTTTGTCTAACCAAAACGTTTCTTTGAATAATCCAATACAGTGAACCTGTTTTGATTAGATCTGCTTTTTGTTTAGGCATGTTTCTTGTTGAATGTATTATAGCACCATAATTTTCAAATAGCATCTGTTGTCTTATTTTTAATCTATCGATTGATTTTATCCCGACTGCAATTTTTTTTAAATTATAAGACAATGACTTAACCCAATTATAAAATAACTATAGCAGAAAGACCTAAAAAGGTAAAAAAACCAATTACATCTGTAGCGGTTGTTAAAAAAACAGTACTTGATATTGCTGGATCTATTTTGAATTTCTCTAATGTAAGTGGAATAATAGTTCCTAGAATACCTGCAAAGAGTAAATTAGCTACCATAGCTAAACCCATAATAATAGCTATCAATTCATCATCAAACCATAAATAAGCCAACAGAGCAGACAATAAGGCAAATAATAATCCGTTTAAAAGACCTACCCAAGTTTCTTTGAGAACAAATTTTTGCAAATTAGTATAATTTAATTGTCTTGTTGCCAATGCTCTAACAGCTACAGTGACAGTTTGAGTGCCTGCGTTTCCTCCCATAGAAGCAACTATCGGCATGAGGACTGCTAAGGCAACCAACTTTTCTATTTCTTCTTGAAACAATCCTATAACAGAAGATGCAAGAATTGCTGTAAGCATATTAAGTATTAACCATGAAAAGCGACCTTTTACAGTTTCAATAAATGAAGAACTTATTGACAAGTTGCTTACTCCTGTCAAACCTTGGAGGTCTTCTTCGGCTTCTTCATTAATCACATCTACAATATCATCAACTATAATCACACCAAGAAGTCTGTTTATATTGTCAATAACAGGCATATCAACTAGTCCATATTGTTGAAATAACAATGCAACTTCTTCTTGATCGGTTTCAACCTTTACACTTCTTGGGCTAGTTGCCATCAAATCTTTTAATCTTACAGGTCTTTTTGCTGATAATAATTTAGATAATGATATTACACCTAATAATCTATGAGCAGGATCAACTACATAGATTGAATAAAAACTATCTTCTTCTTCTTGAGGCTTCGCTCTCATATGATCGATGGTCTGACCAACAGTCCAGTTACTAGGAAATGCAAGAAATTCTCTTTGCATTAATCTTCCAGCCGATTCTTCAGGAAATGAAAGAGCTTCCTCAACCAGTATTCTGTCAGCTTTAGGGAGTTGTTTAATTACTACCTTTCTTTCTTCTTCTTCAAGCTCTTGGAGAATATCAACAGCATCATCAGAATGTAAAACAGGTATAGCCCGTGCAAGAGCTCTTGGCCCAATTATATCAATAACCTTTTCCTGAACATTTTGATCAAGATAAACCAAAACTTCTGGATCAAGTGCTTTTCCTAAAAGAGATATAGCAGTAACTAATTCTTCACCATTTAATCTTTCAAGCATATCAGCTTGATCAGCTGGATGAAGTGGAGAAATTAATTTTACTAATTCTTGCTTGTTATTGTTTTCTATTGAAATTGAAATTGCGTTTTCAACTTCAGGAGTTAAACCATATAAACTTCTATAGTTTGTTTCCGTTTTAGAAACATCTTCAGTTTCTAAATCATTTTTATTTTCTTTTAGGTCCATAATTATACCTTAGTTAAAATTTATTTCATATAATTTGAGCCTCAACTAATTATAATTAAATTTTTACTCGTCATCTATCTCTTGAAAAACTTCTCTGATTAATCTCAAAGATTCCAAACCTGCAGGCGCTCCACAATAAATTGTAATCTGTAATACTACATCTCTTATTTGTAATCTTGTAAGCCCATTATTTATAGCACCTCTGACGTGTAGTTTAAATTCATGTGACCTATTTAAAGCTGCAATCATACCCAAGTTTACTAAAGATCTATCTCTGTCTGATAAATTTTCCTTATTCCATACTTCTCCCCATGCATACTCAGTAACTAATTTTTGCATGTCTGCACCCAACTCGTCGGCTGAGGCAAGAGCCTTATCAACATACTCATCACCTAGAACTTTTCTTCTTTTCGCTATACCATTTTTAAACATTTCACTTTCCATAATTATACCTCTATAAAATTTGTTGACCTATTAAATTTAAACCACATAAGAAAAGAGCAGAATGGCTAATGTGATAAAATAATCTGTCAGATAATTTTTTATTCAACAACTTACCTAAATAAATACCAATTGGTAATATTGGTAAAACCACAATACTCAACATTATACTTGTAGAAGTAAATAGTTGAAGATCAAAGAAAAAAGGTAATTTTGCTAAATTTATTATTAAAAAATAAAAACTCATAGTCCCCACAAATAATTGTCTTTCAAGCCCCATTGGTAATAAAAAAATTTGAGCTGGAATACCTCCTGTTAAGGCCACAAAACTTGAAAAACCAGAAAAACCACACCAACCAATTGCTCTTGATAATGAAGATTTTATATTTTCTATTTTTTTAATTGTCTTATTTTGAAAAAAAATCCCCTTAAAATATCTAATTGACGTAATTAAAGCAAGTATACCTATTAAAATTAAAATATATTTATCCTCAAGATACTCAAAACATATCCAACCTAGTACTTGACCTAGAAGTCCACCAAGCACCATCAATTTTAAGATCTTTAATACAGGAAATTTTCTCCATGTGTATGCGACAAAAATATCTGTGATTAAATATAACGGTAACAAAATTGCGATCGCAAGTTTTGGCGGGAATGCTAAAACCATCACAGGTAAACCCAAAGAGCCTAATGCCCCTCCAAATCCAGATTTTGATATTGCTACAAGAATAACTGAAAGTATTGCAATAGGAATTAAAATCTCTAATTGATTTATAAGTTTTAAATTATTTAATGTTTCTTCAATCAATTTATAATTCCACTTTGATTTATTTTTGATTTATAAGTATCAAGAATAAAAAAACAAAGCATAATTTTAACTTATACTTTTTTGAGGAAATTTCATGTCTATGAGACCAATTATAAATAAAAAAATTTCAAGATCCGTTTTTGAAGGTGCAGGCGTCAGATTGGATAGAGCTTTTGGATTTGGAAATACAAGTGAGTTTGATCCATTTCTATTATTAGATGATTTTAGAAATAATGATCCTAGAGATTATCAAATGGGTTTTCCTTGGCATCCTCATAGAGGAATAGAGACCATAACTTATATTTTAAAAGGTTTTGTCGAACACAAAGATAGTTTAGGAAACTCAGGAGAATTATCTGATGGTGATGTTCAATGGATGACAGCTGGTTCAGGAATACTTCACCAGGAAATGCCCAAAGGCAATATTAAAGGTGAAATGCATGGTTTTCAATTGTGGGCTAACTTACCTTCAAGCCTTAAAATGACAAACCCAAACTATCAGGAT
This sequence comes from uncultured SAR116 cluster alpha proteobacterium, assembly GCA_902539895.1. Taxonomy (GTDB): domain Bacteria; phylum Pseudomonadota; class Alphaproteobacteria; order Puniceispirillales; family Marisalimonadaceae; genus Marisalimonas. The sequence continues at coordinate 7,948 of CACBMD010000026.1, read as the reverse complement.
ATTAAATCAAGAGATATTAAAGTTATTAATGAGGATGATGGAACAATTATTAAAATTATAATTGGAGATTATAAAGGGTATAAGGGTATAATCAAAGGGATAGCTTCAAACCCTCAATATTTTGACATCTATGTGCCTCCAAATAAAATTAAGAGTTTTCCCATTTCAACTTACGATAATTGTTTTGCATACATTTTTGAGGGTGCTGCAAAATTTGATTATTCTTCCAATCCTAAGGGAATAAAAATTGAGAAATCAATAAACAATAGCGAGTACACAATTAGGGATATGAGTGGAAACAAGACCTTAATTACTTTTGATAAAGGTAATGAAGTAAAACTTCTTTCAGGGAACAATGGAGTAAGATTTCTTCTAGTTTCTGGAAACCCAATTCAAGAACCTGTTGCATGGCACGGACCAATTGTAATGAATACAAACGAAGAAATTGAGCAAGCTATTACGGAATTAAATAACGGAACTTTTATTAGGCAATAAAGGAGTATAAAAAATGAAAATAGCAGTAATTGGTGCTGGTGCAATGGGATCGATATATGCATCTTTTCTTTCCAAAAATAATAATGAGGTTTTAGTAATTGATATATGGGAAGAACATCTTGAAGCTATAAAAAATAATGGATTAAGAGTATCTGGTTTTAGTGGAGACAACGTTGTTAAAAATATTAATGTATCAAGCAATATTGAAGATGCAAAAGGGTATGAATTATTTATAATTGCAACAAAAGCTTCTGGTGTTGGCACAGTAGCGTCAAAGTTAAGTAAAATTACTAATGATGACTCGTTAATTTTAACTATTCAAAATGGGCTTGGTGCAGGAGAAAGAATTGCTAAATATATGCCTACAAATAATATTCTTCTAGGTGTTGCCCAAGGTTTTGGAGCCGCAATGAAAGGGCCGGGACATGCACATCACAATAATATGAGTATGATTAGAATAGGTGAAATGAATGGAGGAATAACTCAAAGATTAAAAAAACTAGTAAAGGTATGGGGTGACGCTGGTTTTAATGCAAAGGCTTTTGAAGATATAGAACAATTAATATGGGAAAAGTTTATTTGTAATGTGGCATGGAGTGGTTCTTGCTCAATATTTAGAAAAACTCTCGGAGAGGTTATGAATAATGAACATATGTTTGATATAGCTAAAGGTTGTGCATTAGAAGCAAGAAAAATGGGTGATTTGAAAAAAGTTAATTTCACTTTCGAAAATACAGTTGAGTACATTACAGAGTTTGGTAAAAAACTTCTTCACTCTAAACCTTCTATGCTTCAAGATATTGAAGCAAAAAAACTATGCGAAATTGACGCAATTAATGGAATGGTAGTTACCTTGGGCGAAAAAAATAACATCAAGACACCATATAATTCTGTTGTTACCTCATTGATTAAAGCACAAGAGCTAGAATATTAAAAAAGTAACTTTAATTGAATCTTGCTATAATTAGATATTTTAAATATAATTAATTGTTTATTAAGTTCATGAATGTATAAGCCATGTTTTTTAATAAATTATTACTAACAAGACACTCTTTTTATTATTTATGAAGAGTTAAGAGAAGGACAAAAAATGGCAACAGGAACAGTCAAATGGTTCAACCCAACCAAAGGTTATGGTTTCATAGAACCTGAAGGGGGAGATAAGGACGTATTTGTTCATATTAGCGCTGTGCAGGCTGCAGGAATGACTACACTTGAACCTGATCAAAAAATTGAATATGAACTTGAAGACGGCAAAGACGGTAAAGTTTCTGCTGGAAACCTAAAAGCTATCTAAAATTTTAATATAATTTTACTTTTTCATTTAATATAATTAACAATTAATTGTACTAGTACATGAATACAAATTTACTTGCCAAATTACTCGTAAACACAAATGATTTAAATAACATGAAGTTATTACTTAAAGCTATCTTTACAAGTAAGGAATTAAAGGAGTTTGATAATCGTTTAAAAATATTTCATTTGCTAATGCAAGGACAAAAACATAGAGAAATATCTGAAAATTTAAATGTTGGAATAGCTACGGTTACAAGAGGCTCTTTAGCATTTGAAAAAGAAGAAATTTTTAAAATGAAAACAAACATAATAGATATTTTAAGATCAAAAAAATTCGATAATGACAAGTAAAAAAGAACAAAAAAAAATTAATATTAATGGAAAGCCTAAATATATTAATTTAGGCACCGATTATAATTTTTTTGAATTATTCCAAAAAATCCAATTAAATTTTGTAAATTGTTTCTTATTTGAGTCCCTAGGAGAAGAAAGTAACATCTCTAGATATCATATAATCGGTTTTGATCCAAAATATATTATATCTTCTGAAAATGATTATGAACTTAAAATTAATTGTCCTACAAGTGGTGAAACTGACAAAATTACTTGTGACAATCCATATTACAAATTAAGAGATATTATTCCTCAAAATGTTATTTCAAGAAAATATGCAGGTGGATTAGTAGGTTATATAAGTTATGACAGTATTAACTACTTTGAGAATAACTTAAACATAAAAAAACATCCCAAGTTTGAATCTTTCAAGTTCGGAGTGTTTCTTGATGGTCTTATTTATGACCAAATGACTGGTGAAGTATTTTATTATTATTATGAAGAAAATAAAATCAAGAAAATAAAAAATATCATCAAGCAAAAACGTAAAAAAAGTTTAAATATTCAATGTAAGTTTTTAAATGATTCTATGACAAAGGATCAACATAAGAAAACTGTATTAAAAATCAAAGAAGATATTAAGAATGGATTAATTTTTCAATGTGAAGTTGGATTTAAAAGTCATTATGAAATCAAAGGAGATCAAACAGCAATTTACGAAAAATTAAGAAACTTGAACCCTTCCCCACATATGTACTTTATGAAATTTTGTGATCAAGTAATAATTGGTGCATCTCCAGAACTACTTTTTAGACTAAGAAATGGTGAAATGGAAACATTTCCTTTAGCTGGAACAACAAAAAGAGGAAAAGATAAACTTGAAGATCTTAAACTAGCAAGAGAGTTATTAAACGATAAAAAAGAAATTGCAGAACACAATATGCTAGTGGATTTGCACAGAAATGATTTAGGAAGAGTAGCTAAATTTGGCACTGTCAAAGTTAGAAACTTAATGGATATTAAAAAATATTCACACGTCCAACATATCTCATCAGAAATTGCTGGCATAATAAGTGAAGAAGAAGATATGTTTTCTGCACTAGCATCAAATTTCCCCGCAGGCACCTTGTCTGGAGCTCCAAAGATTGAAGCAATGAAAATAATTAATGAAATAGAAGAAGAAGGAAGAGGACCTTACGGAGGTGCAATAGGACAATTTGGATTTAATGGTGATTGTACATTTGCAATACCAATTAGATCAATCTTTATAACAGGCGAACAAGCTTATGCCCAGACATGTGGTGGTAATGTATATGACTCTGATCCTGATAAAGAATATTTGGAAATAGAAAGAAAACTAGCTGCAATGAAAACAGTACTAGCTTCATTTGAAGAAAAGGAAATTAAATGAAAGTTGTAATAATTGACAATTATGACTCTTTTACTTTTAACCTTTATCAATATTGTGGTGAAATTTTAAATAAAAGAACATTATCTGGCCAAAATGAAATAATTGTTAAAAGAAATGATGAAATAACAGCAAAAAATTTAGAAAGTTTTAATCCTGATAAAATAATTATATCGCCGGGCCCAGGTTCTCCAGACAAAAAAGAATATTTTGGTAATTGCCAGGATATTATTCTTAAATTAGGAAAATCAATTCCTATTTTAGGAATATGCCTTGGAATGCAAGGGATAGTACATTCTTTTGGGGGCAAAATAATACATGCAAAAGAACCTATGCATGGAAAAGTTTCTTTCTTATTACATGATGAAAAAGGTATATATGAAAAAATTCCTCAAAATATTGAAATTATGCGATATCATTCTTTGGTAGTTGACATTGAAACTTTACCTGATTGTTTTGACATAAATGGAATTTCACAAGAAAATGATAATAAAAACAATATACTGGAAATAAAACGAATCACTCCTAAATGTGAAATCATGGCAATATCTCATAAAATCTACCCAATTTATGGTATACAATACCATCCAGAGTCATTTGGCAGTGAAGGTGGAATAGAGATATTACAAAATTTTTTATTTAATGTTAATGGTAATAAATGAAAACAAAAGTAATCAAGATTTATGAACCTGGTTCAGTGGATGTTCTTAAAATTGAAGAAGTTGAAATTGACAAACCAGGTTTAAATGAAGTTTTAATTGAACACTCCTATGCAGGATTAAATTTCATAGATATAAATCAAAGAAGAGGCGCATATCCACTTAAAACTCTTCCTCAAATTATGGGGATGGAAGCCTCCGGCATCATCAAAGAAGTAGGACAAAATGTATCAAAATTAAAAATTGGTGACAAAGTAACTCATTGTATGAATCTTGGATCCTACTCAAAATTAATGATATTGAATCAGGATAGAGTTATTAAACTCAAAAATGAGGTTGATTTAAGTATTGCTGCGGCCTCAACTTTGCAGGGACTAACAGCACAATATCTTATAAACCACTCTTACAAATTAAAACCCAACAATACTGTTTTAATTCACGCTATTGCTGGTGGAGTAGGACAAATTCTGTGTCAATGGGCAAAAAATATTGGAGCTTATGTAATTGGTACAGTCAGTAATCCACATAAGGAGAAAATAGCTAAAATAAACGGATGTGATTTTATAATAAATTATACTGAAAATAATTTTGTTGAGAAAATTATAGAAATCACTGAAAAGAAAGGTGTCGATGTTATTTATGATTCTGTTGGGAAAGATACTTTTTTAAAAGGAATTAAATGTTTAGCACCAAAAGGTAGAATAGTAAGTTTTGGTGTTTCATCAGGACCAATAGAACCAATTAACATTAATTTATTGAGATCATTTTCTGGTTCAATTTCAACTGGAGGACTGAATACATACATCAAAGATAGTGATGAAATGCAGTGTAATGCTGACGCATTTTTTGACTTGATTTTAAAAAAAGAAATAGATATCGACATTACAAACGAATTTAATATTGAAGAGATTCAAAAAGCTCAATTGAGCTTAGAAAGCAGACAAACAACTGGATCAGTAATTCTAAAATTTTAAATTTTTTACTTTATATAGTTATATAATTAAATATTATATAATCGTAAATATGGAGTTGATACTCAGTTGCTTAATCTTGGATTATTTATGATGCCACTTCACCCTGTTGAAAAAGACGTTGGGGTTTCCTATGAAGAGGATAGACAATTAGTTCTTTTAGCAGATAGGCTTAATTATAGAGAGGCCTGGATGGGTGAACATTATAGTTCAACTGCTGAACCTGTTACTTCACCTTTAATTTTTAATGCTTCATTAATATCAGAGACAAAAAACATTAAATTTGGATCAGGAGTTATCTCTTTACCTCAACAACATCCTGCTGTTGTCGCCGGACAAGTAAGTTTATTAGATCATCTCTCTAAAGGGAGAGTCATTATGGGGGTTGGTGCTGGCGGGTTGGTTAGCGATTGGGAATTATTTGGCAATGAAGATGGTCGCAAACGTGCAATTACTATGATTGAATCAGTGGAAGCAATTTTAGAGTTTTGGAAAGATAACGAAAGTTACAATTATAAGGGTGAGTTTCTAGACATATCATTAAATAAAAATATTGTATCTGAACTTGGAATAGGAAAGTTTGTTATACCATTTCAAAACCCGCATCCAGAAATTGCAGTTTCTTTAAAGAATCCAAATTCTATGACAGCAAAACTTGCCGGTGAAAAAGGATGGATCCCAATTTCAGGAAATTTTATTGATGCAAAAGATATAGCTACTCACTGGCCTACTTATCTTGAAGGTGCTGAAAAAGCTGGAAAAAAACCATTATTTGATAAATGGAGAGTTGGCAGAAGTATCCTAATAACAAATTCTAATGAAGAAGCTGATGAAATTATTAATGATCCAAACGGTGTTTTTTCAAACTACTTTCTTTATTTAAATACAGTTTCAAAACTTGCATCAGGTACCTTAAGTAAAGACATTAACATAAAAAGTGAACTCCCTGGTGCTATGAAAAAAGCGAAAGATTTAATAATAATTGGCGATCAATCTATTGTTATAGATAAATTAATTGAATTTATAGATATTGTTGGACCTTTTGGAACACTTTTAATTACAGGTCATGATTTTGGTAATTCCAGAAAACTGTGGGAAAGTTCATTCACTAAAATGTCAGAAAGTGTTGAACCTATATTAAGTAAATATTTAAAACAGAAATTTGCAGCTTAATAGTTATTTTGGCATCATTTTTTGGAATGGAAATCTATAAGTTTTTAGAGTGAATTCGTTGTTTCTGGATCTTTTGTCTTGATCTTCTTTTACAATTTCACCCATTTGAGGAACACCAGATCTTTCTGCGTTTCTTTTTGCTTGATCTAGTGCTTCTTCGTTTTCTTCTGTATATGGAAATTTAAAAAGCTTGTTTATACCATCTTTAATGGCCCATAAAATAATAAATCTATCTCCTTGTTCATATACTACTGCATGATGTTCATAAACAAATTGTTCAGGAGGTCTATCAAACATAGGTCGCCCAATGAACTCATGATTGGTATAAAAACTAAGCCAAATTGCTATAAAAATTATTGGAACAGTAAAAAACCTTTGCCATATATTTTTAGTAAAAAAAGGTAGACAACAAATGGCCCCCGCAAATGACCAAATAAGCATTAACTGACCTGAGCTTATTGTGAAATCAATCATCATACCCCACTCTTCTTTCTAATGACCTCACCATCAATTATAAGTTCATTTGTTGGATCTACATGAACTATACCATTGTAATCGACTCTAAATTTAAATGCAGGAAGTTCTTGCCCTTCTGCACTAAAAAATAATTTTTTTGTGTATTCTTCTTTATATGGATTTACTTTAAGTAATTTTACGGTAGCATGCGTAAGTGGAGCAGGAAATTTTCTAGAATTATAAAAATGTATTGTTACAAGATACGATCTTGCTTCAGGTGTCCTGATTGCAACTACTTCCCGATTTTCTTTTAAATAAACAGTTTTACCATTCTGATCTACATAAGTATCATTTACAGTTCCTAAATCGTCTCTTTCTAAATGAATGAGAGCATCATCTGGTCTTCTGAAACTAACAATATGTCCCATATTATCTTTTACCCAAATATCAAGGTCAAATGGTTTTTCTCCATCCCATTCTAATTCTATAAAATACTCAGCTTTTGGTTTAATGGTTTCTTTCTTTGCAACTGGGTTTATTAATAAAAAAGCCAGCATAAAAAGAAAAACAAAGCCTATGAGCATATTGAATAAAAGGTCAATGAAACCAAAAGATGATCTATATCTTGGATCACTCATATTTTGTATTATTCTCTAAAATTACCATTTGAACTTTTGTTAATACACTACCAACCAAACCTGAAAGTGTTGTACATAAGGCAGTACTCATGCCAAGTGCCATATTTGAGATTACTTTTTGAACATTTTCAACATTACTTACATCTAAATTATCAAAGGCAGAACTCAACATTAATAAAAAGCCCGCTACTGTTCCTATTAATCCAAGTGTAACCATTGTTTCAGAAGCAAACCAAATATAGTTACTAAGTTTTATATATTGGGTATCGGATCTAAAGCTTAGAAATCCTGTTGCAATAGAAGTTGCAACAAAGATTATAATTATTATAAAACTAATTTTTGTTTGGTCTGCATTCCATAACTCATCAAACCAACCATAGGTAAATATTAAAATACCAGCAAATAAGACAGTAACTACCTGTATCCACCATAATAAAAAAGCTTTAGACAATTTATTACCCCCTACTAAATATTGCTACGAATATAAAAAAAATACTAGAATTATGTATTGAATAA
>CACBMD010000025.1 GCA_902539895.1 uncultured SAR116 cluster alpha proteobacterium | reverse complement strand
CCCAGATTTAGCTAGAACCTTTCCATTTCCATCTGGATGATCTCCTAGTATTTTCCCAAGTTTTTGGCTGTTTTCACCTATTAAAACCACAGCATGATTAAGACCAATGTTAATAACAGTTTCATCAGCTGGTATGCTTATAAAATTTATATCATATTTTAAATACGGTCCATATCTTCCTATTCCTGCTGAAATGTCCTGCCCTGTTTCTGGGTGTTTACCTATTAATCTAGGTAATGATAAAAATAAAAGGGCTTTATCCAGGTCGATGGTAGATGCCTCTACCAGCTTTGGTATGCTTGTTCGTTTTGGTTTTTTCTCTTCGCCTAACTGAAGATATATACCATATGGACCCTTTTTAATTATAACTTTTAAACCTGTTTCAGGATCAACTCCCAAGATACCGTCATTTTCAGGCAAAAAAGTTTCATTGGCATTATTTTCTTCTTTATTTTCATTTTTGGCAATTTGCTTTGTGAATTTACATTCTGGATAATTAGAACAACCTATAAAAGCACCATATCTTCCAAGTTCTAAACCTAAGTTGCCATTGGAACATGTTGGACATTTCCTATTTGGTTGAGCATTAGTATCTTCTTCATTTTTAGGAAAGAATAAATCAGCCAATTCTTTTTCCAGTGCTTCAAGAATTTTTTCTCTCTCAAGTTCTGACATTTTGTTTAGATGTGGTTTAAAACCATTCCAAAACTCTTCTAAAAGCTTTTTATAATTTAATTTTCCATCTGAAACTTTGTCTAATTTTTTTTCCAAGTCAGCTGTAAAATCATATTCAATATACTGTCCAAAAAAATTATTTAAAAATGCTGTCAGTATTCTTCCTCTTTCTTGAGGAATATGCTTGCCTCTATCTTTCTCAACATAATTTCTATTAACAAGCACTTGTAAGATCGAGGCATATGTTGATGGTCTTCCAATACCAAGTTCTTCCATTTTCTTTATAAGACTTGCGTCAGTATACCTTGGAGGTGGTTGAGTAAAATGTTGTTCACCATCAGCTTTTTCTAAGTCAACATTTTCATTTTCAACTAAATTAGGTAAAATTTTATCATCATTTCTATCTCTATAAACAAAAAAACCAGGAAAGCGTACTTGTGATCCGTTTGCTCTAAAAACGATAGTTTTGTCCTTATTTGAAATATCGGCAGATGTTTCGTCTAATTCAGCTGATTGCATTTGACTTGATATAGTTCTTTTCCAAATAAGTTCGTAAAGTTTAAATTGTTCATCATCTAAGTAAGAAGATATGCTTTCTGGATGACGAGATATTGCAGTTGGTCTTATAGCTTCATGTGCCTCTTGCGCATTTGCTGCTTTAGATTTGTAAACTCTAGGTGTCTGAGGAATATATTCTTTACCATGAAGGTTTATAATTTCATTTCTTAATTCATCAACTGATTGAGTACTTAATTGGACACCATCGGTTCTCATATACGTTATCAGGCCAGTTGTCTCGCTACCAATATTTATACCTTCATATAATTTTTGAGCTATTCGCATAGTTCTTGATGCACTAAAACTTAATTTGTTAGAGGCCTCTTGTTGTAATGTGGAGGTTGTAAAGGGAGGTAATGGATTTCGCTTAACTTTTTTGGTTGAAATTTTAGTTATATCAAATGATGAATTTCTTATTTTTTCTAATGCTGAATTTGCTTCTTTTTTATTTTTTAAATCCATTTTGGCTAATTTGTTATTATCAAGAACAGACAACTTAGCTGTGAATTGTTGTTTATCATTTTTTGAAAAGATAGATGTTATTGACCAATATTCTTCAATATTGAATTTTTCAATTTCAATTTCTCTTTCGCATATAAGTTTAAGTGCAACAGATTGAACTCTGCCGGCAGATTTTGAACCTGGAAGCTTTCTCCATAAAATTGGAGAAATGGAGAAGCCAATTAGATGATCTAAAGCTCTTCTTGCCAAATATGCCTCAACTAATTCAGAATTTATTTGTCGAGGTGTTTTCATAGCATGCAAAACAGCATTTTTAGTAATTTCGTTAAAAACAACTCTCTCAACTGGTTTATCTTCTATCATTTTTTTTGAATTTAATATTTCTCGAAGATGCCAACTAATAGCTTCACCTTCTCTATCTGGGTCAGTGGCTAATATTAATGAATCTGCTGATTTAAGTTCTCCAATTATTTCTTTAACAACTTTTTCTTTATCTTTATGCATTTCCCAAGACATTTTAAAATTATCATCAGGAAGCACAGCACCATCCTTAGATGGTAAATCTCTTATATGACCTACAGAAGCCATGACTTTATAATCATTACCAAGATATTTATTAATAGTCTGAGCTTTTGCTGGGGATTCAACTATTACTAATTTCATTTATTTTTAATCCTGGCCTAATTAATTAAATTTCAAAAATCATTATTTTAGTGCAGATAACATTACTTTAATGAAATAACAATAATAATGTTTTTAAATTTTAGACTCAGATCTATTAATTAAGCGTTTTATATTTTCTCGGTGCTGAACAAAGCATATTAATGAAATTAAGAAAGAACTTAAAAAATATATGATTTCAGTTTCATAATAAAACATGAGAACAGGTATTAAAAAATATACAATTAGGGCAGACAAAGAACTTATTTTAAAGACTTTTGCAATAAGCACCCATATCAATAGTGCAACTATACCTATATGTAGATTAAGTGATAAAATAACACCGAAACCAGTTGCAACTCCCTTGCCACCTTTAAACCTGAGCCAAATTGGGAAACAGTGACCTACAACAGCTGATATTGCAACAGTGCATTGATAAAATTCAACCATATTAAATCTATATTCGAAAACTTTAGGCAACATAATTGTAATTAGATAAATTGCTAGCGCACCTTTACCACCGTCAAGAAGAAGAGTGAAAAGGGCTATTTTTTTATTTCCAGTTCGTAAAACATTTGTAGCACCAATATTTCCACTGCCAATTTTTCTAATATCTCCTAATCCAGATATTTTTGTTAATATTAATCCAAAAGGGATTGATCCTAAAAAATATCCAAAAATAAATATTGAGCAGAAAATTAAATAATTTAAATCATATGTCATTTTATTATTTTATTTTTGAAAATCTGATTCATGAAGGCAACTTGACCATTAATGTAAGTTGCTAAGATTTTACCACGAATTTTTTTCCCATCAAACGGAGTTGGACTAGTCTTTAAATTTTCTTTTTTTATTGTATAAGGCTCATTTTCATCAAAAACTATAAAGTCAGCTAATTTTTCTTCTTCTAGGCTTGGGCTATCAATTCCAAAAATTTTAGCTGGGTTAATAGTTAAAAACGAGATTGCTTTGTTAATATCAATGATTTTTTTATGTACTAAATCTAAGGTGATTGAAAACAAAGTTTCAATTCCAGACGCACCAACCGAAGCAGCAGAAAAAGGTTGAACTTTTGTGTCTTTCGATCTAGCTCTATGATCAGATGCTATAGCATCAATTGTTCCATCTTGAATTCCTTCAATAATTGCTAGTCTATCATCTTCGCTTCTCAGAGGAGGAGATAACTTGAATGCTGTGTTGTACGTTAATAATTTACTTTCGTTTAATGAAAAATAAGGTGGAGCAGTATCACATGTAATGTTTAACCCTGACTTTTTGGCTTCCCTAATTACGTTTACCGAATCTCTTGTAGACACATGTGCTACGTGATAATGCGCCCCAGTCAACTTAGCTAATCTGATATCTCTTTCAATCATAATAACTTCAGCACAAGCTGGAATTCCAATTAATCCTAAACGAGTAGATATTTCTCCTTCGTTCATTTCACCTCTTACAGAGGTTGTTGAAGCTTGATTTAAACCTGATAAATCTTCATCCTCTGCATGTTGTATTATGGGGCGATTGATCATTGTTGCATAACTCATTAATCGCCTCATAACTAGACTATTCTTTATACTCTTATTTCCGTTAGTGAAACCTATTGCTCCCATTTCTGACATTAGCCCAATTTCACTGATTTCTAGACCATTTAGATCTTTTGTTGCGGCTCCATATACCATTACTTTTGGAAGATTTATATCTTCTGATTGTCTTTTAATATGATCAATTATAGATGGATTGTTTAACTTTGGAGTTTGATTAGGTAGAATTATCATAGAAGTAATTCCGCTTTCGGCGGCAGTAATTTGAGTGAATTTTAGATTCTCAGTCTTTCCAATATTCACTCTGATATCAAATATACCAGGCGACATTGTAAGACCCTCACAGTCATAAATTATAGTTTGATTATCTTTATTAAACTTTTCTAAATTTAAATCTTTGGATATATTCATAATAGTTTTATTATGAATTATTACATTCACTCTTTGATTAAAATTTGTAGCAGGATTTATAAGTTTGATAGATTTAAAAATTGTATGTGTCATTGAATTCTTTAAGTTTTATTTTTAGAATGATTAAGTGCCTCAATTATTGACATTCTTACGGCAACACCCATTTCAACCTGAGTTTTTATTAAACTCCTATTTGTATCATCTGCTAGGGCAGATGCAATTTCTACCCCTCTATTCATTGGTCCAGGATGCATGATTACTGCATTTGGGCTGGCCATCGAAAGTTTTGTTTCATCAAGTCCAAAAAATTTAAAATATTCTCTTTCAGAAGGATTTTCTGTGCCTGACATTCTTTCATTTTGAAGACGTAATAACATTACTACATCAGTATCTTTAATTCCTTCGTTCATATCATTAAAGCATTTCACACCTAATTTTTCTAAGCTCGAAGGCATTAATGTTGATGGAGCAACACATCTGACTTCAGCACCCATAGTAGTTAACAAATGTATATTTGATCTTGCTACTCTACTGTTAGAAATGTCACCACATATGCTAATCTTTAAACCCTCTAGGTATCCAACTCTTCTTTTGATTGTTAGAGCATCTAATAAAGCTTGAGTAGGGTGCTCGTGTCTTCCATCACCTGCATTGATAATACTACAACTTAGATATTCTGCGAATAGAAGTGGTGCGCCACTATGGGGATGTCTCACTATCAATAAATCAGGTTTCATTGCGTTTAAAGTACTAGCGGTGTCTAATAAGCTTTCCCCCTTCTTTATAGATGAGTTAATTAGAGAAATGTTAATTACTTCTGCTCCAAGTCTTCTAGCTGCAAGTTCAAATGAAACCCTAGTACGAGTTGAATTTTCAAAAAAAACATTTAGTACCACATATCCAGACAGATATTTAGTGTCGGTGTTTTTATCTAAATTTGCAAAATGGTCAGCTCTATCAAGTAGTTTCTGAATTTCAGTTTTTTGCATGCCTTCTATTGCTAAAAGGTGATGTGATGATAATTTTACAGGGACAGATTTACTAACTTTAGAATTATTTTTAAATAATTTATTCATTAAAAATATCTTACTACATCTTTTTTTTTAATACGTCTAGTGTAGTTTGCAAAATCCAACAAGCGGCCAGTTGATCAGTTCTTAAACTTCTTTGTTTTCTTGTCATATCTGCTGTAATCATTGGCTTCTCAATAGCCATTGTGGACATTCTTTCGTCTTGTAATAAAACTGGAAGATCTCTTTTTTTTAAAACACTTTTTGTAAAATCCCTAACTGAGTCGCATCTAGGACCTGCACTCCCATCCATATTAAGTGGCCAGCCCATTACTAATCCTGTAACATCGTACTCATCAAAAATTGAAATCAATTTACTTAAATCGGATTTGAGTTTGTCTCTTTTTATAGTTTTTATTGGTGAAGCAACTGTCATATCGGAGTTGCTTATTGCAATGCCAAGTGTTTTAGTGCCATGGTCAATTCCTAACAGTCTTTTTTTAGGCAAAATATTTAACAAAAATTCATTAGGCTTGAAGATAGGCATAATTGATGCTAACAGACTTTCATAAAAAACAAAATTTATCAATTTAATATAGGGTTGAACATGCCTAATAAAGATACAATTGTAGATGTTCCTACTGTAAATAAAATAGCTCGGCTTTGTCGTTTAGATATTCCAGAAGTAAATAAAGAAAGTCTTACTAATGATTTAAATAATATTTTAGGCTTTGTTGCACAGCTTGATGAAGTAGATACTTCTAATGTTGAGCCATTAGCTTCTGTAACAGGACATAAATTGCCACTTAGGAGTGATGATGTAAATGATGGTAATATTGAAGATTTAGTTTTAAAAAATGCCCCTGAAAGCTCTAGTGGCTTTTTTGTTGTTCCAAAGGTTATCGAATAATGTCTGAATTACTTGATTTTAATTTAGTTGAGGCCTCTGAAGCTCTTAAAAACAAAAAGATTTCGTCATTAGAATTAACGAAAGCTTATTTAAAATCTATTAGTGATACATCTTCATTAGGCGCTTATCTTGAAATAGTAGAGAATAAGGCCATAAGTATGGCAAAAGAATCAGACAAAAAATTGATTGATGGCACAGCAAGACCTCTAGAGGGAATTCCCATAGGAATTAAGGACATGTTTTGCACCAAAGACATAAAAACAACTGCGTCTTCAAAAATTTTAGAAAATTTTGTACCTACATATGAAAGTACAGTAACTCAGAATCTATGGAATGATGGTGCAGTTATTCTTGGAAAATTATCGTGTGATGAATTTGCAATGGGTTCTAGTAATGAAACTGCAGCTAAAGGTAATGTAATCAACCCATGGTTGAAAAATAAAAAAATGTCTCCAGGTGGTTCTTCAGGTGGATCAGCAGCAGCTGTTGCTGCAAGGTCCGCTTTAGCGGCAACAGGAACAGATACAGGTGGATCAATAAGGCAACCAGCAGCTTTTTGTGGCATAACTGGTTTAAAACCTACATATGGAAGGTGTTCAAGATGGGGAATTGTAGCATTTTCTTCTTCCTTAGATCAGGCAGGTCCACTAACTAGAACGGTTAGCGATGCCGCTTTAATGTTAAATTCTATGGCTGGTTATGACCAAAAAGACTCCACATCAGCAAATTTAAAAATGCCAGACTTAATGGATTATTTGGATAAAGGGATAAAAGGAAAAAAAATAGGCATACCAAAAGAATACACACAAGATGGTATTTCTGAAGATATTGTAAAATTCTATGAGAAATCAATTGATTTATTAAAAGATGAAGGAGCTGAGATAATTCCAGTTTCGTTGCCTCACACTAAATACGCTCTGCCTGCTTATTACATTATTGCTCCCGCTGAAGCCTCAAGTAATTTAGCTCGATATGATGGTGTTAGATACGGCGCAAGACAAGAAGCTTCTAGTTTAGACGAAATGTATGAATTAACTCGTGGAAATGGCTTTGGCGATGAAGTTAAGAGAAGAATAATGATCGGTACTTATGTGTTATCTTCAGGATATTATGACGCATATTATCTAAAAGCTCAAAAAGTAAGAAGATTGATAAAAGAAGATTTTGAGAATGTTTACAAACAAGTAGATTATATTTTGACCCCTTCAACACCTACAACTTCTTTCGAATTAGGTAAAAAACAAGATCCACTTACTATGTATCTAAATGATATTTTTACAGTACCAGCAAGCTTGGCTGGATTGCCTGGAATCTCTTTGCCAGTTGGCCTAGATAAATCTGGCTTACCAATTGGTATACAATTGATTGCAAATTCTTTTGATGAACCTGGTTTGATTAGTACAGCTAGAGTCTTAGAAATGAGTGCAGGATTTAATTTTATAGCTGATGGAGCTGCAAAATGAATGACACTTCAAATTTGAAGCCAGGTCATATTCAGGGTGAAACTGGTATATGGGAAATGGTAATTGGACTTGAAATACATGCACAAATTTCAAGTAAATCAAAATTGTTTTCAGGAGCGTCCGCTTCCTTTGGTTCTGAAGCTAATAGAAATGTATCCTTAGTAGATGCAGCAATGCCTGGCATGCTTCCAGTTATCAATGAGTTCTGTGTGGAACAAGCAGTTAAAACAGGTCTCGCACTAAATGCTAAAATAAACAATGTTTCAGTTTTTGATAGAAAAAATTACTTTTATGCAGATTTACCTCAAGGATATCAGATAAGTCAATTTACTAAACCAATTGTAGGTGAAGGTGAGATTATAGTCGATTTAGATGACGGCGAACAAACGACAATTGGTATTGAAAGATTACACTTAGAACAGGATGCAGGAAAATCACTTCATGATCAACATCCAACAAAATCATATATAGATTTAAACAGAACTGGTGTTGCCTTGATGGAAATAGTTTCAAAGCCAGATATAAGGTCACCTCAAGAAGCAGGTGCATACGTAAAAAAAATTAGATCTATACTGAGATATATCGGTGCCTGTGATGGAAATATGGAAGAAGGATCACTCAGGGCTGATTGCAATGTATCTGTTAGAAAATCTGGAGAAGAATTTGGAACAAGATGTGAGATAAAAAATCTAAATTCAATTAGATTTATTATTCAAGCAATACAATCTGAAGCAGAAAGACAAGTTGATATATTGGAGGAGGGCGGAACAATAGATCAAGAAACAAGACTTTTTGATACTTCCACAGGAGAAACTAGATCGATGAGGAGTAAGGAAGATGCCCACGATTATAGATATTTTCCTGATCCAGATTTATTACCTCTAGAATTTTCAGAAAGTTGGGTTCAAGATATTAAAGAAAAACTTCCAGAACTCCCAGATAGTCTTAAAAAAAGACTAGTTAAGGATTTTGGTATTACTTCTTATGATGCCTCTATTCTTGTCGAAGAAAAAGATTACGTTGATTTTTACCAACAAGCAGCAAATGGAAGAGACGGAAAGCTTACGGCTAATTGGATGATAACTGAATTATTTGGTGCTTTAAAAAAAGACAATTTGTCTTTCTCAGAATCACCAATTACTTCTGAAAATCTTGGAGAATTAATTTCTTTGATATCCAATGGCACTATTTCAGGTAAAATAGCAAAAGAAGTATTTTCAGAGATGATGAAAAGTAAAAAGTCACCTTCTGAAATTGTAAAAGAAAAAGGACTTGAGCAAGTTTCTGATGATACAGAAATCTTAAAATTGATAGATCAAGTAATCTCAGACAACCAAGACAAGGTTAATGAATATTTAAGTGGAAAAGATAAACTTTTTGGTTTTTTTGTAGGACAAGTTATGAAATTATCCCAAGGTAAAGCTAATCCAGGCGTTGTTAATAAATTACTTAAAGAGAAACTTAAATAAAACTATTTATAATTATTTCTTTATTCTCCAATTAGCTAGTGTAATTGCGAAGATTATTGATAAGAAACCTACAATCAATTTTAAAGTTATTTCTTCATTAAGTATAAAAGAGCCAAGTAAAATCGCAGATAGAGGATTGAATCCAAGAGAAATTGCTGCTTGAGTTGGAGAAATTAATTGAAGTGCTTTTCCCCAACAATACATCATTAAAACTCCACCTGGAATGACTAACATTAATAATGCATAGATCTGAACTTCACCAATTTGATATATGTTTTCAAAAGATGAACCAAAAAACAAAGTTATAAGAAAATTAATTAATGTACCACTGCCCATTACATAAATCATGACCGGTATGTTTCCATATTTATTTAGATACTTACCTGAAAAAACAGTAAAACATGACGCAGCAATTACTCCAATCATCATTAAAAAATCACCTTTCAATGTTTGACTGAAATTATTGCTTACACTTTCTGACAAGCAAAATGATACTCCTAGAACAGCTATAAAAACAGCTACACACTTAT
This sequence comes from uncultured SAR116 cluster alpha proteobacterium, assembly GCA_902539895.1. Classification (GTDB taxonomy): domain Bacteria; phylum Pseudomonadota; class Alphaproteobacteria; order Puniceispirillales; family Marisalimonadaceae; genus Marisalimonas. The sequence goes on along the minus strand of CACBMD010000025.1, from coordinate 8,891 downwards.
TTATTGTAATTTTTTCTATATTAAAAAAAAAAGCTATTAATATAGTACAAAGTGGCATGGTTGCATAAAGTAATCCTGCTCTTGCTGCAGTTGTATGTTCAAGTCCTGCGGCCATAAAGTTAGGGAAAATTGTTATCATGGCTAATCCCAAAATTGCTAAAGGAATTTTGTCTTCTCTTATAAATTTTGTTTTTAAAAATACAGAAATAGAGAGCAAAAACAAAATAAGTCCAGTTAATCCATAACGTAAAAAACTAAGAGTAAATGGATCTAAATCATCAACAATTAGTCTTGTGAAAACAAAAGTTGATCCACCAAGTGCCGCTGAAAAGGACGCAAAAAATGATCCTATTATTAGATTTTTAAAAATTATTTTGTCTTTATTCATTATTTTATTTTAAATAAGTTGAAATAAGAAGTATTCACTTACTAGTCTAATACAACTAAAAATAGATAAAGATAGTAATATTATGAAAAAATTAAAATTAGGTAGAACAGGATTAGATATATCCCAAGTTATTCTAGGTGGTGGTTGGGTTGGAGGATTATTTATTGACCCTAATTTTGATATAATGGAGAAAGCAATTGAACTTTCAATTAAGGCTGGCATTAATTGGATTGATACAGCTGAAAGTTATAGCGATGGTAAATCTGAAAAAAATATTGGTTATTTAATAAGTTCTCTTCCTGCATCAAATAAATTACAGATATCTTCGAAAGCTAAATTAGATCCTACTATTTCAGAAACGTTCGTTTCACAGTTAGATAGAAAATTAGACAACACACTCAATAGATTAAAGGTAGATAAATTAGAATTATATCAATTACATAATAGAATAACTATTGAAGAAAGTAATGATACTCTAACCTCCTCACAATTATTAACTAATAATGTTTGTGAGATAATGACAAAGCTTAAAGAAGATGGACGTGTAAAAAATATTGGACTTACAGCTTTAGGGGACACAGAATCTATAAGAAAAATTATACAAACTGGTCATTTTGATACAGCTCAAATTTATTATAATCTGTTAAATCCAAGTGCTAATTTTAGAGAAAGAGGTAATTGGGGTGACCATGATTTTTCTGGTTTAATTGCAGATTGTCTAAAGTTTGAGATGGGCATAATGGGTATAAGGATTTTTGCAGCTGGATTGTTAGCTACAGATGTAAGGCATGGTAGAGAAATTCCAGTTACTCACGTTATTAATATGAAAGAAGAAGAAAGGCGTGTTAAAAAAATTTTTCAATTAGTAGGTGACACCTATGGCAACAGAGCTCAATTCGCTCTGAGATATGGTTTATCCAATAAAAGTTTGAACTGTGTTGTATTAGGCTTGGCTTCCTTAGATCATTTAAAAAATTCTTTGCAAGCAGTTGAGATGGGGCCATTGCCAGATAATTTAATGATAAAGATATCTGAATTACAAAATTCCAATTTTATCTAATTTTACATTTATATCGACTTAAGATTGAAGCAACCATATAACTTAAATAATAAAATTAAAGTGTCAGAGTTTATATGAAAATACTAGTATTAGGAATTGGAGGAATCGGAGGTTTTTTTGGAGGATACCTTCAAGATAGTGGTGCTGACGTAACTTTTTTAGTTAGACCAAAAAGAAAAGAGCTATTATTAAAAAATAATTTAAAGATTATTAGTCCATTAGGTAACCTAAATTTAGAACCTAATTTAGTTTTATCGAATGAATTAAAACCAATCTACGATATTGTTCTAGTTTCCTGTAAAACCTATGATTTAGATCAAGCCATGCGAGATTTAAAAGGGGTTAGAGGAAAGGGTATGATTATCCCTTTTTTGAATGGATTTACTCACATGGATAAATTAGATAAAGAATTTGGAAGTAAAAATGTAATTGGTGGTGTAGCTCACATAAGTTCAACTATAAATAATGATGGTGCAATAGAACATTTTAGTGAATTTAAAAAAATAACTTTTGGTGATAGAAAAAAACACCAAAGAAATGATCTTGTATCATTTTATAACATTTGCAAAAGAACTAAATTTGACGTTGCTATATCAGAAGATATTACCTTGGATTTATGGAAAAAATGGGTTTTTATTGCAACTGTTGCTGGGGCTACAACATTGTTTAATTGTCCACTTGGAGAAATAAGTAATCATGTGGTTGGTAAAAAAACTTTATCAGATTTGTACAATGAATGTAGATCAATAGCAAAATTTAACGGTTATATTATTAGTGATTTAGAAACAGAAAATGTTTTGAAAAATATAATGACACCAGGATCAATCATTAAAGCTTCAATGCTAAGAGACATAGAAAAAAAAGGATTCACTGAGCATGAAGAAATATTTGGAGATTTAATTACAGAAGCAGAAAAATTTAACTTTGATTGCCCAATTCTTAAAGCGTGTTATTTAAAAATGAAAATTTATAAAGAAAATCTAAATTAATTTTTAAGATCCAACCTTAAGGGAAGATTTTAGACCTCTTAAACAAGCAATCACACTTAATCCTGTAATTCTTCCAGTTCCTGGATTTTCTGGTGTTTGAACATTTTGAATAGACATTTCAAATTCTGCGCTATCCGATTTGACCTCAACTTTATGCGTGTTTCTTTCTAGATTTGGATCTGCCCATATTTCAAGTTGTGTTTTATTAGCACCTATACCCGCTAGCCCAACAGCAGCAGCTACATTGACATTTGCTGGAAAAGCTTTTGCACCCTCAGTAGCTGAGCCTTTGAAAATTAATTTAGCTTCTGATAATTGATTAAGTTCTATTTTGTTTTTTATGACATATGGTGCTTTTGAAAGTGCATTAGGTGGTTTCCGAGTAGTCATTTTAACAGAATGAATTGTGGATTCTGCAGCTGCTCTTAATGCATCTAAACCTAATATAGCACCTGTTGCTAAAATTATTTGAGAGTTATTTTTTTTTGGTGTTTCAATTAAATCAAAATTATCAAGTATACCGGAACCACTAACAGTTATTAATGTTTTACCATCATTAATACATCGAGTTGCAATATCTCTAAATGCTTCTTTTGGAGCACAATCTATAATAATTTGACAATTATTAATCAAAGTTTTTAGGTCAAAAATTTCGATACTTTTTTTTAATTTTGAAATTCTTTCTTCCGCGTTTGTTTTGCTTCTAGAAGAAATTCCATATAGATAAAAATTTTCTACGCCTTCTAAGAGTGCTTTAGCTACTTCTGTTCCTATTGAGCCAAAACCAACGATACCAACATTCATCTTTTTACCTTTATGTATTTATCTTCCAATTGCGTAACCTTGCATAAATCTTGGATTAGCTGCCGCTTTTAAAATTTCATTATCCTTTGAAGCTGCAGTCATTCTGCCAAGACTCCAGTCATCATCAATTATTACTTTATGTCCTTTTTTAATAAGTTCATCAATAGTCTCCTTATGAAATCTTCTTTCAATTGCTAGATGACCAATATCAGTTTCTCTTGGATAGAATGAATTTGGAAAATGTGCAGTGCTGAAACCTGGGGCGTCAATTGCTTCTTGAAGATTGAGTCCAAAATGTACATGTCTTAAAAACAAATGAAGAGACCATTGATCTTGTTGATCACCTCCTGGAGTACCAAAAACCATATAAGGCAGTCCATCTTTTAAAGCAAGACTTGGAGATAAAGTGGTTCTAGGTCTTCTTTTGGGCCCAATGCAAGCTGGGGAGTTTTCGTCTAACCAAAACATTTGCCCTCTATTAGATAAACAAAATCCAAGATTTGGAATTATTGGAGAGCTTTGCAACCAACCTCCACTAGGAGTGCCAGCAATCATATTTCCCCATTTATCAATTATATCAAAATGAGTAGTGTCTCCTTTTGTATCCCCAAGACTGGATGGATTAGGTTCGTCAAACCTCGCTACTGTAGGTTCTCCAATATCAAATTTTGAAAATGACTCTGGCGTACCACCTTTTGGTCTTACTAACACTTTCCCTCCAAAACCTGGTATAACTCCTGGTCTTACTTCCATTGAGGCTTCCTTGGATATTAAATTTCTTCTAGTAACATTGTATTCTTCACTCAATAAAATATCCATAGGCACTTCGTTGAAATTGGTATCTCCATAAAAAGCTTCTCTATCAGCAAAAGCTAATTTAGTTGCTTCTACAACTAAGTGTACAAACTCAGGAGAATTTTCATCTAATGAATCTAAATCAAATTCTTTTAGCAATGCTAATTGCTGTAAAAAAGTTGGACCTTGGCCCCAAGGTCCAGTTTTGCAAACTGTATAGTTTTTGTAATTATAACATAAAGGTTTTTCAATAGTTGCAGACCAATTAGCTAGATCATCTCCAGTTAATAAACCTTTATGTCTTTTTTCAGTTGTATCCATAAACTCATTATTTTTGCAAAAATCTTCTATTTCTTGTGAAATAAAACCCTGACTCCATATTAAACGAGCTTGTTTGATTTGTTCTTTACGATCATTGGATTTGTTTTCTGCTTCCTCAATAATTCTTAAGTATGTATTAGCCATTTTTTTATTAGTAAAAAAATCACCAATGGAAGGAACTTTCCCATTAGGGAGATAAATTCCTGCTGAACTTGTCCATTCTGTTTTAAACAGTTCTTCAACTGATTTGATTGTATTAATTATGTTTGGAACTAAAGGATAACCTTTTATTGCAATACCTATCGCTGGTTCTAAAACAGTCCTCAATGACATAGTTCCATAGTTAAGTAAAAGAAGCATCCAAGCATCAAATGCGCCTGGAACAACAGCAGGTAACAGGCCACTTCCTGGAACTATATTTAAATTCATATCACTAAAAGTTTTCAAAGATGCAGAATTTGGAGCAACACCCTGGCCACATATTACAATAGGGTTTTCTCCATTAGGGCATAAGATTAAAGGAACCTCTCCACCTGGTCCATTTAGGTGAGGTTCAACTACCTGAAGTGCAAATCCAGTGGCAACAGCAGCATCAAATGCGTTTCCATTTTTCTCTAAAATTGACATACCAACTGCAGATGCAATCCAATGAGTAGAAGTAACAACTCCAAAGTTGCCAACAATTTCAGGTCTTGTAGTAAATTTACTCATTTTATTTCCAATATAAAATTTTATTATTTTCAATATAATATTTTATTAATTGACTCTTATTAAAGAACTAAGAGAATATAAAAATTGATAATCATCAAAAATAAAATAAACAAATTTGTGGAGATAACAATGCCTATTAAAAATTTATTTAAAGCGAGTTTGGCTGGGGCAGCTTTATTAGCTTTATCATTTACAGGAGCTTCAGCAGCTCCAAGTATTCCTTGTGGCACTGCAAAACTAATTGTTCCATGGGGAGCAGGCGGTGGTACAGATGTCATATTTAGACAGATGGTCGAAAAAGTAAATAAAAGTGGAGCAAAGCCACAGCTTCAAGTCGTGAACGTTGGTGGCCAAGGTGGAAACAAAGGAGCTAAACAAGCTTCTAAAGCTAAACCTGATGGTTGTACCTTGTTTGCAATTCACCAAAGTGCTATAACTAGTTATTTTACTGGTAGAATAGATATTACTTGGGATGCATTTGAAACAATTTCTATGGTTACATCAACACCTTCTATAATAGGCGCAAATGTAAACACACCATATAATAACATATCAGAATTAGTTGCTGCTGCGAAAAAGGCACCAGGAACTATCACAGCAGGTGGAACTTTTGGTTCAACAAGTCAGTTTGTTTTTCTTTTATTAGAGGATGCAACTGGTGTAAAATTTAAACATGTATCATATGATGGTACAAAACAAAGAATGACTGCTTTATTAGCAGATAATATAAAGTTGGGAGAGATCAATTTGGCTGCAGCTATTAAATTTATCAAAGCTGGCAAATTAAAAGCGCTTGGCGTTACTAATGATGCAAGACTTGATCAAATTCCTGATATTAAAACAGCACAAGAACAGGGTGCTAAGGTTATATTTGCTGTTGAAAGAGGGGTTGTTGCTCCAAAGGGAACATCTCCAGAAATTGTAAATCATTACGCAAAAATGTTTGAAGGCGCAGCCATGGATAAAGATTTTAAAGCTGCTATGCACAAAAAAGGTATTTTAATTAATTATAAAGGACCTGCAGATTATAAGAAACATTTTCAAGCAACTTATGATTATTGGAAGCCAATAGCTAAACAAGTTGGTGTATATAAAAGAAAAGACTAAATTTGAAAAAGAAGAGATAACTGGTTTATCTCTTCTTTAAATAAATCATTATGAGTATTAACAAAGACACAATCGTAGCTATATTCCTATTATTATTCTGTGGAATAATGATCAATAGTAGTTTTGATATTGAAGACCCTGGTTATCAAGGTATGAAAGCTAGTTTTTGGCCAACTATAGTTTTGTGTCTATTATCGGTTATGTCATTGGTTATGTTAATCAAATCTATGGTTTCTACAACTGACAATAACTTAAATTCTGAAAATACAAATTCACAAAATATTTTTTTAAAATTTAAGAATGCCTCAATATGCTTTTTAATGTTTATTCTTTTTTTAGCATTTCTAGATTATTTAGGAATGTTAATTGGAGGTGTTTTGTTTGTATTTGGGTTACTAACTTTATTGGGTGGATTTGAGATAAAAAAAATTATAAATCATTCAATTATTTCAATTATTACAATAGGAATTATGTGGTCAATATTTACCTTTGGTTTAAAAGTTATTTTACCAGAGGGCGAAATTCTAAGAATTTGGTAAATTTATGATTGATGTTATTTTACAGGCCTTTGCAAGCATAGTTTTAGATCCAGTTACACTTGGATTAATGTTTGTAGGTACACTCGCTGGTATTTTAGCAGGTGCTATTCCAGGCTTTACTATAGCAATGGGCGTAATTTTAACGCTACCATTTACTTTTGGTATGACTGCAATTCAAGGATTAGCAACCATGCTTGGTGTTTTTGTTGGAGGCTTCTCAGGAGGATTGATGTCATGCATGTTAACTGGGATACCAGGAACTCCGTCTTCAGTTGCTACAACCTTTGATGGTTTTCCATTAGTAAGATCAGGTAGGCCAGGCCTCGCGCTAGGGTTAGGATTATGGTCTTCTTTCTTTGGTGGAATGATTAGTGCCGTAATTTTAGTTGCTTTAGCACCACAATTAGCTTTCTTGGGATTAGAATTTGGTCCTTGGGATTATTTTTCATTAATTATTTTTGCTCTAACAATCACAGTAAGTTTATCAGGTGGTAATATTACTAAAGGTTTGATTGCTGGACTACTTGGTTTATTTGCCGCAACAGTTGGTGAAGATGAGATTAATGGAGTTGCAAGATTTACATTTGGTTTTGATGATTTCAAACAAGGATTTGCATTTTTACCAGTTCTAATTGGATTGTTTGCTTTTTCACAATTATTAACAGATGTAGAAGACGACAAAAGGGCAAAGAGCCCACTTATGTCTCAGTCTGGAACTGTTGTGAAAGTTGAGCATAGGCAAGCAATATTAATAATTTTAAAAAGATGGGTTAATTTATTTAGGTCAAGTTTCATAGGTATTTTTACTGGAATTTTACCTGCCGCTGGTGGTTCAATTTCAAATATTTTAGCATATGATCAAGCAAAAAAAGCTTCACCTAATAGATCAAATTTTGGAAAAGGTGAATATGATGGTGTAATTGCACCAGAAGCTGCTAATAATGCAACTGCTGGTGGAGCATTAATTATGATGATGGCGCTCGGTATTCCTGGAGATATTGTAACAGCAGTTATGTTAGGAGCATTAATGATCCACAATATCATTCCTGGTCCAACATTCATTCAAGACGAACCATTATTAGCTTACGGTGTTTTTATAGCGTTTTTCGTTGCTCATTTCTTTATGGTTGGATTACAGGCATTCTCATTAAGAATATTTTTACTTGTTACGAAAATCCCAATGTATGTATTAGCTTCAGTTATTCTAGCATACTGTGCTATTGGAGTTTTTGCGTTACACAATATAGTTTTTGATATATGGGTTATGTTCTTTTTTGGAGTAATTGGATATTTTATGAAAAAATTAGGGTTTCCTCTTGCTCCTATGATACTTGGTGTTGTCTTAGGTAAATTGGCAGAACTTAACTTAGCTAGAGCTACTGGAATAAGCGATGATATGTTGTTATTTATTTCGAGGCCATGGTCATTATTTTTCTTGTTGATGGCAGTAATATCTGTAATATTCCCTTTTTATCAAGAAGCTAAGAAAGAGACATTATTCGCAAAACTTTATGTTCCAGTTTCTATGATTGTATTGTCACTACCATTATTTTTGATGGGTAGTCCTGTAAGAATGATAGTAGCTGTAATATTAGTTTTAACTGGTGCATATTTCTTATACAAAAGGACCAGCTCTTTAAAAATTACCTAATGAATTGGTTTACATATTCTTCGCCTAAACCCACTTTGATAAAATGTTTTTTAGCTGCTTCAATTCTATCAAAAACATCAGTCGTGCCAATCGTGTTTCCATCTTCATCGCAATAAATTAAAGCTCCAGAATTGTGAAATAATGTAATCATTTCCTCACAATCCTCATCAACAACTAGTGTGTGGATTTCACCCGGAGGCTCAAACAAATAAGACCCTTCTTTGGCAACCCAATCATGCTCAAGGTATCTCCATGAACCTTTAATTACGAAACCATGAACTGGAGCGGGATGTCTGTGTCTAGATAAAAAGCCACCACCGATAACCTTTGTTAGATGAACCCAATAACCTTGACTAATATTATAGCATAATGGTCTTGACCAACGACCAGGAGATAAGGGAACCCAAAGTCTATCGTCATCTTTGGAAAAGCTATCTTCAATAAAAATATCTGGGATTATATTTCCTGGTTTTGGTCCGCTATATGGCGGAGGAATAATATTTTTAGTAAAATCGTCCATCTTAAA
>CACBMD010000024.1 GCA_902539895.1 uncultured SAR116 cluster alpha proteobacterium | reverse complement strand
GATATGGAGCAAAAACTTGATAGTAGTAAGATTGTCATACTTCCTTTTAAAAGTCTAAGCGAAACTCAAAAAGAAAAGTTATTAGCTTTAGGGATATCACAAGATTTAGGTTCTAAATTAACTAAATCATCTAAGTTATTGAATATACTAAATTTAAAAAAAATACCTAAGGATATAAGTAAAGTCTCTAAGTCTACAAACGCATCTTACTTAGTAGATGGAAACATCATGCAAATTGATAATATGTTAAGGGTAAAAGTAGATCTCATTGATGGTAAAAATATATCTAATATTTGGTCAGAAACATATGACAGAGATTTAACAGGTAAAAATATATTTAAATTACAAGATGAAATTATTAAACAAATTATTAATGAGCTGGTTGGAGCTGGGGCTGTTTTATCTAAAGATATAAATCAAAAAATTGCTTCCTCCAGTACAGATGATATATCAATTTATGAATGTATTAATTTGGCTAGGAACTCTCAGACTGTATTAAGTTTAAGACCTAAAGCAATTGAATGTTTAAAAGAATCAGTCAAAAAAGATCCTAATTACGCTGATGCATGGGTATGGTTAGCTGAACGAACAAGAAACTTATATGCATCAGGGAACAAAGACAAAGTAAATAATTTGTTAGAAGATGCAGCAGAATATATCAATAAAGCTCTTGTAATTGATCCAGAGTCACCAAAAGGCTTAACAGTCAACACAATGATTGAATTTCATAAAAAAAACTGGGAAACGATGTTTGTGTCAGCTGAAAAAGCATTCAGTTTAAATGCTGGTGATCCAAGCGTGTTAAGTAATCTTGCACTAAATGTTGCGTTTGGAGGAGAATGCACTTTAAATGATGTTACTGCGTCTGATGAACAAACTAAAAATATAAACAATAAGAAATGTCAGTTTCATAGAGGTTGTTGGGATATGGGTTTAAAAGCTCATGAATTAGATACTGGTAATGTTGTTATTATGGACAATTACTTGTTAGCAGGATGTTATAACATTGTAAAAGATGGAGCAAATGCATTAAAAATGTTGAGCCCACTTCCTCACAAAAAAAGGTTTTTTTATGAAATACATTCAGGTGTAGCTTCACACTTTGAAGGCAAATTTGAAATTGCACAAGATCATTTTGATAATGTAAAAAAGTCAATAAAGGGTAATAAACTTCAAAAAATTTACGATATTTTCAAAAAGTGGAATAATGAACGTTTAAGCTATCCTGTTTATGAAGAAGTTTTGTTGAAATATGGCTTTGAATAATTTTTAAATATTTAGAGTATAGCCGTCTATTTGCAACAAGTGTTTAGTTTAGGTGTCTTATCGATCAAAATAGTGCTCTAAAATTTGACTTTCTTTTTGTAAAAGTTAAGGTTTTACTTTTCAAGATTAATCAGATCTGTAAGGAAAAAAAGTCAGTAGTTACAATAATTTAATATATTTTAACTTTACTTATGGGATGTCACATCTTGAATTTAAATTCAGTTTTTTTCTACTAATTTTAGATTTTTTAAATTAGATGTCTTTAATAAATAAAAAATCTGAAATATCACTAGGTATATCTTTTTCTATTGCCGAAGTTATTTGTACAATAACCATTGCAAGCATTGTAAAGTTTATTTCAGTAGAATTGTCTGTATTTATGATTCTATTTTTTAGATATTTATTTTGCGTACCTCTACTTTTAATTACGTCAATTTATCAAAGAAAATCCAAAGCTTTTTACGTTGTATCTAAATCAACTTTAGCAATTAGAATATTTACTGGATTAGGGTCATTTGGATTTTTATTTGCAGCATTACAATTTATAGATCTTAGTCTAATGACAACTTTGCTTCAAACAATGCCTTTATTTGTTGCTTTACTCGCACCAATTGTAATTAAAGAGGTAGTTGGTTGGTATAGAAAAATAACAGCTTTAGTTGGGTTTATAGGTGTTTTACTAATACTGAAGCCTTTTTCAGAAGAATGGAAAAATTTTGGCATTATTCTAGGTGTTTTATCACCGTTTTTTGGCGCTTTGATGACAATTTATGTAAGAAAGTTAAGTTTAACAGATCATCCAACAACTACGGCTCTTTGGTACAATATTATTGGTACAATTGTATTTTTATTTATTTGTTTATTTAATCAAACTGAGTTTCCAAATGACAATGCATTGATTATGTTTATGGTACTTATTGGTATTATGTCAAGTTTTCAACAGTTTTTTTTAGCTTACAGTCTAAAGATGGCGCCAGTCAGTTTATTAGCTCCTTTAAGATATATATCAGTTCCTATTGGAATAGTGGTTGGTATTTTTATTTTTGATGAAGTTATTTCAACAACATTCTTTTTAGGAACTGTTATAATTGTATTTTCTTCATTTTTAATTATAAAAAGAGAAACTGTAAAAAAGTCAAATTAATGAACTAAATAGGAAATAATTGGTGTTGAAAAAGATAATTTTTACGATTTTATTTTCTTTTTTTTTAATTACTGACTCATATTCTGAAGAAAGTTTCATATCATTAGAAAAACTTAAAAACAATGATATGGACAAAGTTATTTTTCTAAGACACGCCTTAGCTCCAGGTAATGGTGATCCTTCAAATTTTAACGTTAATGATTGTTCAACCCAAAGAAATCTTGATCAAGTAGGTATAGACCAAAGTAGGATGCTTGGTAACACTTTAAAAAAAATAGGTATTAAATTTTCAAAAATATATTCAAGTTTTTGGTGTAGGTGTAAAGACACAGCCTTAAATATGAATATCGGAGAATTTAAGAAACATGAAGGTTTAAATTCCTTCTACGAAAAACATGCAGATAGAAAATTAACATTAATTAAATTAAATAATTTAGTTAATAGCTTTGATAAATCAGGTGGACCATATTTATTAGTTACACACTATGTTAATATTTTAGCTTTTACCGGTTTGTCTACATCAAGCGGAGGTATGGTTGCATTTGATCTTAACTCAAAAGAATCAATTCATATCAAATTAAATGACTAATTTTTTTTATTTTCATTATCTTTTATAACTTCATACTCACCGTCAATTACCTCACTTGTTTGAGATTTATTTTTAAATCTGTTCATACTCTGTTTTAAATTTGCATTTGAAAATTCGTTAAAATTATCTTTTTGAGGTTTTGAAGTATTTTTTGATTTCATTTTAAAATTAAGGATTTGTTTTGGAAAAATAAATAGAAGACTTGGCAAAGTAAACAAGATTGCAAATATCAAGTGCCATTCTAAAACATTAATTATACCAAAAAACACACCTACAGTTAAAAGTAAAAATGTAAACCTATAGAAAATACTAAATAAAATTATTACCCAGGCGAAGAAAGTTCCATATTGATAAGGTTCCATTAAAAATTGAATGCCTAAAAAGCCCACAATCACATAGAAACAAAATAGAGCAATTATTATTCCAACAGTAATTAATCCAAATTTAAGAAGATTTGTTTGTTTTAAGATATACATATTATTAAATAACTATTTTTTAAATATTAATTTTCCATTATATTTTTTTAGATAGAAGACTTTTTTACCAGCCCAAAAACATTTTTTTTTGTCTGGAGCTGCTTCTACGTATTTGATTTTATCTTTCAAATGAAAAACTTGTCCACAACCTAAAAAAGTTAAAATCAGCTTTCCGTTTTGAAAATCTACTTTGTCTTGTCTTCCTTTCCTTACAGTTACAAATTTTATATCACTTTGAAAACATTGACCAAATTTATTTTTTTTACAATTTGGTTCTTGACTATCCACTACCGATATATGTGCAGCAATGTTTTCGTTAAATATAAACCCATCATTGTCTAACATATTGCAATCATCAGTTGGTTTGCTGGTTTTGCCAGAAAACTCGCATTCAAACCAAGTTCCTTTTAATTCTTGAACAGCATAAGTTTTAAAACTTAGAACTAAAAATGATATAATTAAACAGGTTAATAAAACATTCACTCTGATTAAACTCATAATTCTCTCTTTTTTGATTTTACAAGTCGTATTTTATAATTAATTATAAATAAATACTAATATTTTTTCATTAGGATCTAGGAGGAGATTAACATGAAAATAGAAACAAGAGAAAAATTTCCAAACTTTGTAGGATTTGTCTCTGGGGTTAATTTGAAAAAAGAATTAAACGATGAATTAGTAGAAAAAATTGACAAAGCAATAAATAAATTATCTGTGTTAGTATTTAAAAATCAAAATATCAATGATGACGAACAAGTGAGATTTACTAGATATTTTGGCGAAATAGAAGCATCAGGAAAAAAATCAAACATTACAAAAGCTAAAGATAGAAGATTGTCTGCTGATTTAGCAGATGTATCTAATCTAGATAAAAATAACAAACCTTTTACAAAAAATGATCCACGAAGGATATTTAATTTAGGAAATAGACTATGGCATACTGATAGCTCTTTCAAAAAAATTCCAGCAAAATACTCTCTGTTATCTGCAAGGAATATATCTAAAGAAGGAGGTAATACTGAATTTGCTGACATGAGAGATGCATATGATTGTCTTGATAATAATACTAAAACAAAAATTAAAAATATGATTTGTGAACATTCTTTGATTTATTCACGACAAAGATTAGGTTTTGATATGACTAAAGAGTTATCTTCAGAAGAAATTAAAAATTTTACACCTGTAGAGCAACCTCTTGTTAGGATGAACAATTTGACTAAAAGAAAAACAATTTTTCTTTCTAGTCATATTGGAAAGATTAGAGATTGGATAAGACCTGACTCGATGTGTTTTATAGATGATTTAATTGAATATGCTACTCAAACACAATTTAAATATGTTCATAGATGGTCTCAAAATGACCTAATTATTTGGGATAACAGACAAACCATGCACAGAGCTAGAGCGTTTGACGATTTAAAAGAGAACAGGGATATGAGAAGAACAACTGTTTTAGGTGAAGAACAACTTATTTAATTATTAAGAGGTTACCTTTTTAAATTTTCTCAAATCCAACGTTTAAATCTCCAATTAGGTCCTCTGTATCTTCACTACCTGTATAAATTCTTAAATAGCTACCTGTTGGAACATAACTGGATTTTAAATTTCTGTTTTCTGAAACATTCATTGTAGATAACAGACTAGAGTAACCTCCCCAAGAGGAACCAATTCCAAAAATTTTACAATTATCAGCTATTATATCAATAGCTTCTTCATATACATTGTCATGAAATTCAATAGCAAATAGTCCTGATGCACCTTTGAAGTCCCTCTTCCAGAGTTCATGGTCTGGGTGTTGTTCAAGAGCAGGATGAAAGACTGTTTTTATTATGTTTTTAGTTTCTAAAAATTTAGCAATTTCTAAACTATTTTGTGATGATTTTTTTAATCTTAAAGGCAGAGTTCTTAGACCTCTTAAAGACATATAAATATCATCAGGACTTACATAATTACCTGTATTTTTTGACCATCTCTTAAGTGCGATCAAATTTTCGTTATTACCCAAAACAACACCCATCATAATGTCAGAATGACCAGAGATGTATTTTGTAATTGCTTCTATTACAATATCTACTCCAAAGTCGAATGGATTAAAATATATTGCAGTTGCCCACGTGTTATCTATCAAAGATTTTAAATTATTTTTTTTACAAATTTTAACAACCCTTTTAATGTCAACTATTTCGAAAGTATAAGTTCCAGGGCTTTCTATATATATAGCTTTTGTATTATTTTTTATTAATGCTTCTAGGTGATCGAGGTCACGTGAATTATAAAATTCAAATTCTATGTCTAGTCTAGGAAATTCTTCTTGAACAAATCTTCTTGCTGAACCATAGACAGAATCAGGAATCAAAATATGGTCTTTTGCCTTTAAAACTGACATTAATCCAATTGCAATTGCCCCCATTCCTGAAGGAGCTAATATACATCCCTCAGCATTATAAATATCTGAAATTGCATTTATTAAGGAATCTGAAGTAGGTGTTCCATTTCTTCCATAGGTATATTTTCCTGATCTATTTCTATAATTATCCATTTTAGGACTTAATATTGTACTAGTCCTATACAATGGTGGAGCTGGGATTCCGTGATTTTCAATTGGGTTTTTACCTGAGTGTGAGGTTATAGTCTCTGTTTTGTAATTTTTAAGTTTCTTTTTCATTTATTATTTTCTTAATTAAATTTCATATCTTTTAATTTAAAAAAAAACTAATCTTTATGTTTTAAAGTAAAAATTTTTTTATTTTTATCTTGAAACTATACTAAATAAGAACGAAAGTACTACAAAATTCATGTTTAACATGGAAAACTTTATTAGTGGAGAAATAATATGAAAACTAAAATGCTTTTAGCAGGCGTAACTGCTGGAGTGATGTTTGCTGGTTCTGTACTTGCAAGCACATTAGACGATGTAAGAGCAAGAGGAAAGTTAAACTGTATTATTAATACAGGATTAGCTGGCTTTGCTGCACCAGACGATAAGGGTAATTGGACTGGATTTGACGTTGATTTTTGTAGAGCTGTTGCTGCTGCTACACTAGGCGATGCAGATAAGGTTAATTACACAACAGCTACAGGTAAGACACGTTTTACAAAACTAGCTGCTGGTGAAGGTGAGTTATTGTCCAGAAATACAACTTGGACTTTTTCCAGAGATGTTGATTTATCACAAACATTTATTGGTGTTAACTATTATGATGGTCAAGGATTTATGGTTCCCAAGGCATTAGGTGTAAAATCAGCTAAGGGATTAGATGGTGCTTCTGTTTGTATCCAAACTGGTACTACTACAGAATTAAATCTTGCTGAATTTTTTGCAGGTAACAACATCAAATATAATCCTGTTCCAATTGAAACTAATGCTGAAGCTCAAGAACTTTATAAAGCAGGAAGATGCGACGTTTATACAACTGATGCATCTGGACTATACGCTACAATGATGAGTTTTGATAACCCATCTGATCATATGGTTTTACCTGAAATTGTTTCAAAAGAACCGTTAGGACCAGTTGTAAGACATGGTGATGACCAATGGGCAGATATTGTAGCTTGGGTATTAAGAGCGATGATGGCTGGTGAAGAAAAAGGTATAACATCCAAAAACGTTAAAGAACTTGCTGCTAAGGACAATAAAGACAAGGAAATAAATAGACTTCTTGGTAAAGATCCATTGCAAGGTTTATCTAAACTTGGATTATCTGCTGACTGGGCTGTTAACGTTATTAGTCAAGTTGGAAATTATCAGGAAAGTTTCGAAAAGCATCTTTTTCCTCTTACTATCAAAAGAGGTATGAATGCTCTTTATAGAGACGGTGGTTTACACTACATCCCACCAATTAAATAAAAATATTTTTCACTGCGTCTAATTAATAGACGCAGTGAAACTTAATTTATTCAAAAATATAAGACTGTTTGATGACTTTTTTTTCTAATATTTGGCGCAATGAGAAGAGTAGAGAGATAATAGTCCAAATAATTGTCCTATTTTTTTTAGGATGGTTCATTTCTTGGTTAGTAATGAATGTGAATGCTAACTTTGAAGCTCTTGGTAAAGATATTAGTTTTGAATTTTTATTTATTCCTGCTGGATATGATATTAATCAATATTTGATCGACTATAACAACAGAGACAGTCATTTAAGAGCAGGTATTGTTGGACTACTTAATACAGGATTAGTTGCATTTTTTGGGATTATTTTAGCAACTATTTTAGGTATTGCCCTTGGAATTATAAGATTATCAAAAAATTGGCTGGCAAGTAAAATTGCTTATTGGTACGTAGAATTTACCAGAAATGTCCCAATTTTATTACATATACTTTTGTGGCATGGTATCATAATTAATACTCTTCCTCATCCAAGAAAGGCAATTAGCTTAGGTGAGGTTACATTTTTATCTAATAGAGGCTTTTACATACCTAAACCACTTACAGAGACTGGCATCGAACTTGTTTATTTGTTCTTTGTCATTGCAATTATATTTTCAATTTTATTTGCTAAATATTGCAAAAGAAAACAAGATTTAACCGGCATTCAATATCCAGTGTTTTGGATTAATGTTTCAGTTATTTGTTCTCTGCCATTAATCGCCTTTTTTATTTCAGGGATGCCTGTTTCATTGGAAATTCCTGCATTAAAAGGTTTCAATTTTAGAGGTGGAATGCATATGAGCCCTGAGTTAGCGGCACTAACTTTTGCTTTAGGAATTTATACTGCTGCTTTTATTGCTGAAATAGTTAGAGCAGGAATTTTAGCTATAGATAAGGGCCAAAGAGAGGCGGCTGAATCAATAGGTTTGAAACCTTCTAAAGTAATGAATTTAGTTATCCTACCACAAGCTAGAAGAGTTATAATTCCGCCATTAACAAGTCAATATTTAAACTTAACAAAAAATTCATCTCTAGCCATCGCCATAGGTTATATGGATCTTGTTGCCACACTTGGTGGTATATCTCTTAATCAAACTGGAAGAGAAATGGAAACTATGCTTATTGTAATGCTAATTTATTTATCCGTTTCACTTAGTATATCTGCTCTAATGAACTGGTATAATAGCAAAGTAAAATTGGTAGGAAGATAAGATGAGTGAAAAGATTTATAAACCAGGAAACTATCCTGATCTTCCTCCTCCTCCTGGCACAGTTGGGGTATATGGATGGATTAGACAAAATTTATTTTCATCCATAAGTAATTCACTACTTACAATTATATCAGTTATGCTTCTTTACTATTTAATTGATGGAATAATAGGCTGGTTTTTCTTGGACGCCGTTTTTGACGCTGATTCTAAAATTGCGTGTAGAAAAATAGATGATGGTGCTTGTTGGGCAGTTATAACAAGAAGAGTAGGTCAGTTCGTTTATGGGTTTTACCCTGAAGCTGAAAGGTGGAGGATTGACATAACATTTTTAACGATGTTTGTAGCATTTGCACCTTTACTGTATCCCGATATACCAAAAAGAAAGTGGTTATTGTATTTCAGTATATTTTATCCATTTTTTGCATTTGTGTTAATTATGGGTGGTTATTTTGGTCTTCAGAAAATTGAATATAGTCTTTTCGGTGGCTTCATGCTCACAGTTATTTTAGGTGTTTGCGGTATTGTTTGTTCATTGCCTCTTGGAATTTTATTAGCATTGGGAAGACAATCGAATTTAACAGTAGTTAGAACATTAAGTGTTTGTTTTATTGAGTTTATGAGAGGTGTCCCTCTAATAACACTTCTTTTTGTTGCTTCTTCAATGCTAAATTATTTTCTTCCACCAGGAACTAATTTTAGCATTTTAGTAAGAGTTATAATTATGTTTACTTTTTTCTCTGCTGCTTACATTGCAGAAGTAATAAGAGGTGGTATTCAAGCTATTCCAAAGGGTCAGTATGAAGCTGCAGACGCTTTGGGGATGAATTATTGGCAAAAAACAAGATTTATAACTCTTCCTCAAGCACTAAAGATTTCAATACCGGGTATTGTAAACACCTTTATAGGTTTATATAAAGATACAACTCTAGTTGTGGTGATAGGATTGTTAGATCCACTTGGTATTGGAAGAGCAGCACTTGCTGATACAAAATGGAATGGTTTATCTACTGAAACTTATCTATTTGTAGCCTTGTTCTTTTTTGTAAGTTGTTTTGCTATGTCTCGTTATTCCTTGTGGCTTGAAAATAAATTAAACACTGATAAAAAGTGAGAATAAAATGGTAGTAAATAAAAATAAATCCTCAAATCCAGTCATTGAAATAAAAGAAATGCATAAATGGTTTGGCAACTTTCACGTACTTAAAAATATTTCTTTGGGTGTAAATCAAGGTGAACGGATAGTTATTTGTGGACCATCTGGGTCTGGAAAATCTACACTGATTAGATGTATAAACAGATTAGAAGTTCATCAACAAGGTGATATTATTGTAAATAATGTTGAATTAACTGGAGACTTAAAAAATCTTGAAGCCATAAGAAGTGACGTTGGAATGGTATTTCAGTCCTTCAATCTTTTTCCTCATTTAACTGTACTTGAAAATTGTACTTTGGCTCCAATTTGGGTTAAAAAACTTCCAAAAAAAGAAGCTGAGGAATTAGCAATGGAATTATTAACTAGAGTAAAAATTCCAGAGCAAGCTCTTAAGTACCCCGGACAATTATCTGGAGGTCAACAACAAAGAGTTGCCATTGCAAGATCATTATGCATGCAACCAAAAATAATGTTATTTGATGAACCAACTTCTGCTCTTGATCCAGAAATGATAAAAGAAGTTTTAGATACTATGATAGAATTAGCTGAAACTGGAATGACTATGTTAGTTGTTACTCATGAAATGGGTTTTGCAAAAAAAGTTGCAGATAGTGTTATTTTCATGGATGAGGGTGAAATCATAGAGCAGAATGACCCTAAGAATTTTTTTAATAATCCTAAAAATGATAGAACTAAACTTTTCTTAAGCCAAATACTTAATCATTAGAATTAAGTCTAATTTCCTGTTTGTATTTTTTGTCCAGATGTAGCCCACTCTGTCCAAGAGCCATCATAAATAGGAATGTGCTCTTTACCTAAACAATAAAGTGCAACTGATATAACACATGCAGATACTCCAGATCCACAAGTTGCAATTATATCCTGTGATGTATCAATGTCATTATTTGAAAAAAACTTATCTAACTCTTCAATTGATTTTAGAAAACCATCATTTGTTAGTAATTCAGATGAAGGTAAACTTTTAGAATTTGGAATATGACCAGATTGTAATCCTGGTCTTGGTTCTTTAGCTTCACCAATAAACCTTTTATATGATCTAGCATCTAAAATTACTTTTGAATTATTTTTTGAAATAGAAATCATTTCCTCTAAATTTACAACTAGGTCTTTTTTTTCAGTTTTACTAACAAAATTGCCTTTAGAAATAATTGTTTTTTTAACGGTTGTTTCTCCGCCACTTTTTTTCCAATTTTTTAAACCACCATTTAAGATTAAAATATTTTTATGACCAAAATATCTAAGTAAAAACCATGCTCGAGCCGAAGACAACAACGGTGAATTATCGTAAATAATAATTTCATCATCATTGTTAATTCCAAGGTTTTGCATCATATTTGAAAAAAGATCTTTTGATGGAATCATGTGAGGTAAAGAATTTTTTGGATCTGCAATCTTATTAATATCAAAAAAAACTGAGTTTGGAATATGTTCTTTATTGTACTCTTTTTCAGCATTTAAACCAGAATCAGGAAGAAAAAATGTAGCATCCAAAATCTTTACAGTTGTATCATTAAGTTTATTTTTTAAAAAATTAGGTTCTATGAATAAAGAGTTCTTCAAAATATTTCTCCATTTACAGCCAATTAGGAACTACTAAATCTTTTGATTTTAAAAATTCTGGATTCCATATTTTAGATTGATATCTTTGTCCTGAGTCACATAAAATTGTTACAATAGTGTGTCCTGGACCAAGTTCTTTAGCTATTTCAATTGCTCCGGCTACGTTGATACCACTTGATCCTCCAAGAAATAAACCTTCATCTTTTAGTAAATTAAATATAACAGTAAGGGCGTTGTCGTCACTTATTCTAAACGATAAATCTACAGGACAATTTTCTAAATTTTTAGTAACTCTACCTTGACCAATACCCTCTGTTATAGAATTTCCTTCTGCTTTCATTTCACCATTTTGATAATAGTTGTACAAACCAGAGCCAAAAGGGTCAGATAAAGCTATTTTAATTTTTTTATTTTTTTCTTTTAAAAATAATCCCGTTCCAGATAAAGTTCCTCCAGTACCAACTGCACAAGTAAAAGCATCTACTTTACCTTCTGTTTGTTCCCATATTTCAGGACCTGTGGAGTTGTAATGTGACATTTGATTTGCAACATTATCAAATTGATTAGCCCAGAGAACTCCGTTTTCATGTGTCTTAGCCAAATCTTCAGCAATTTGTTGTGATTGCCTTATGTAATTACCAGGATTTGAATAAGGTAAAGCAGGGACTAATTTTAATTCACATCCTATTAATCTTAGAGCATCTTTTTTTTCCTGACTTTGAGTTTCAGGCATAATAATTAAAGTTTTATATCCAAGTGAATTTCCAACTAGCCCTAGTCCTATGCCTGTGTTACCGGCAGTTCCCTCAACAATTATGCCTCCTGGTAATAATTGTTTATTTTTAATTGCATCTAAAACAATACCTTTGGCAGCTCTATCTTTTATAGATGAACCAGGGTTAAGAAATTCAGCTTTTCCATAAATTTCACAACCTGTAATTTCACTAGCTTTTTTTAATTTTATTAATGGGGTATTCCCAACCGTATCGACAAAATTATTTTTAATATTATTTTTCATAAATTTTTACTTAACTAATAATCAGTTTTATATATACAAAACCTATATTAATTTAATATAGAAAATTTAAAATGATTAATTTTAAAAATATTTACTTCTCTATAGGGGGAGTCCCACTTTTTGAAAATGCGTCCGGATTTGTTCCTACTGGACATAAGGTGGGTGTTGTTGGAAGAAATGGAGCTGGAAAAACAACTCTATTCAAATTAATCTTAAATGAAATTATTTTAGACGCTGGGGTGATCGAGGTACCAAAAAATTATAAGATTGGCTATGTTTCACAAGAAGCTCCATCAACTGAAGTAACATTATTGGACACAGTTTTAGAGGCTGATATTGAAAGGTCGAAATTGTTGTGCAATGCTCAAATAGAAAAAGATCCAAACAAAATTGCAGAAATTTATACTAGGTTGTCTGATATTAATGCATACTCTGCTGAAGCTAGGGCATCTTCAATTCTAAATGGCCTGGGGTTTAGTAAAGAAGATCTCATTAGACCATGCTCTAGTTTTTCCGGTGGTTGGAGAATGCGTGTTGCACTAGCAAGTGTATTGTTTTCTAATCCAGAATTACTTTTACTTGATGAACCCACAAACTATCTAGATTTTGAAGGTTCTGTTTGGTTAGAAAATTACTTACAAAAATTTAAAAACACAGCTTTGATAATTTCTCATGATAGGAATTTACTTAATAAATCAGTAACAAGCATATTACATTTATCACAAAAAAAATTAATTTTTTATAATGGTAATTATGATTTTTTTGATAACGAAAGAAGAGTTCAATTAGAGCAAAAAATATTTAAAAAAAATAAACAAGATGCCCAAAGAGTCCATTTGGAAAACTTTATTAATCGTTTTAAAGCTAAAGCCTCTAAGGCTAAACAGGCTCAATCAAGAATTAAAATTTTAGAAAAAATGAAACCTATTATAATTGAAGAAAATCAGAAAGTTCCTACCTTCAATTTTGAAAAAAATACAAAATTTGCTCCACCACTAATTACTATTGAACAGGCATCAGTTGGATATAATAATATTCCAATTTTAAAAAATATAAATTTAAGTATAGATCCAGATGATCGCATTGCCCTTTTAGGAGTAAACGGAGAAGGTAAGTCTACTTTATCAAAATTGATAGCAAAAAAACTAAATTCAATGAAAGGAAAATTAAATTATCCCAAAAAATTAAAAATTGGATATTTTGCACAACATCAACTAGACGAATTAAGGTCAAATGAAACACCCTTTGAACATTTATATTCAAAACTGGACAAAGAAGTACCTTCTAAGATTAGAGCTAAACTAGGTTCAGTTGGCTTTACACAAGATACAATGGATATAGAAGTAAAAAGATTGTCTGGCGGACAAAAAGCTAGATTATTGCTGCTTTTAGTTGTTATTGAAAAACCTGATTTGCTAATTCTTGATGAGCCTACTAATCATTTAGATGTTGAGAGTAGGGAAGCGCTTATTATGGCTTTAAATGATTATACAGGATCTTTAATATTAGTAACTCATGATGCTTTTCTGGTAGAAAGATTAGTTGATCGTCTTCTTATCATTAAAGATGGAAATGTGTCTGAATTTTTAGGTGATATTAATGAATATAAAAAAGTAGTTCTAAATAATAATACAATTAAAGGCAAACATAAGGAAGTTAGCAGTAAAAACATAGTAAACAATCAATCTAAGATATCTAGCACTAAAGATTTAAAAAAACTTTTAACAAATTGTGAAAACAAAATTTCAAAATTTGAAAAACAAAAAAGTATTTTAGAAGATGAAATGTTGCTTGAAAATTTTTACGAAGCTAATAATCAAAAACGTATTCAGGAAGTTAATATTGAATTAAAAACTCTAATACATCTTATCACTGAAGAAGAAAAAAAATGGGAAGAATTAGTAGTTAAAATAGAAAAGCTAGATTAATGAATTCGTTAGAAGCTTATACTAGTCTTTTTATTTCTTCGTTTTTGTCTTCGACAATACTTCCTGGACATTCTGAAATAACATTAATAACTCTTTTTCTATTAGAAAAATATTCACAGTTTTTGCTCATTTTCTTTGCAAGCCTTGGTAATATATTAGGTTCAATTGTTAATTGGTTATTAGGATTATATATAACAAAATTTATTAACAAAAGTTGGTTTCCTTTTTCAAAGAAACAATTGGACAAGGCTTCTTCATGGTATTTAAAACATGGTAAATGGTCTTTATTTCTTTGTTGGGTTCCTGTAATTGGAGACCCATTAACAATTGTTGCAGGTATGTTTCGTTTTCCTTTAATTATATTTATAATTATAGTTTCAATCTCAAAAGTACTAAGATATATTTTTGTAGGTTATATTGCATTAAAACTTTTATAATTAATATTGTGTAATTAAGATGAAACTATTTACAGTATTTTTGTTTATTTTATTTTCAAATTCTCCTACCTATGCAGAGAAAATTGATGATAAAATTGTTAATAAAAAGTTTGAAACAGAGTGTAAATTATTAGAAGCTGAAATAAGTTTATTACTTTTTTATGCTGATAATAAATTTATGAATAAACCTGAATTAATTTCAAAATATCTTAAGGAAGTGAATTTTCACGAAATTGTAGATTCTTGGGAAAAGTTATGTAAATAATGGCTCCCCGGGACGGATTCGAACCGCCGGCCAGACGATTAACAGTCGTCTGCTCTACCGCTGAGCTACCGGGGAATATATCGATTACTCATTTGTTTGTTTTTAATCTAATTATTATAAAATGCAACAATTTAATAAAACAATTCAAAGTGTTGAAGATTAATTATTTTTTAAAATTTTTTTTGCTATTTTAGAAATTTCTGAATGACTTAAAGATTTAGCATTTATGAGTTTTATTATTTTACGGTCATTTTTAATTGTATTAGAGGAGTAAGACGGGTCATAATGATTTTGTAAAAAACTCTTAGTAAGCTCTTCCCAATTTTTTTTTAGAATTAAATCTTCCCAATTATCAATTAATTTTTTACTCAGTCTTTTTCTTAAACCACTTAGTAAGGGATAAATTAGATCGGGGTTATCACACATATAATCATAATCTTTAACTAGAAAATTTGCTCTCAATTTCAGATCTGCTTTAATCTCAACCCTAGGCGAAATTATCATTTTTGCCCAAATTGATTTAGGTATATGAACATTACCAATTTTGCTACTTTCTGCCTCAACATAAATATTTTTTTTAAGGTTTAGTTTTTTAAGTTTATTAAATAGTTTACTTTCAAACAATTTTTGAGAAGGTTGCTTTAAACCTGGTATTTTGCCTAATAAGGATCCTTTATGATTGGCTAAACCCTCTAAATCTAAAATTTGTCCACCCAATTCACCAATATTTTGTAAAATTTTAGTTTTTGCAGAACCAGTTTTCCCACTTATTAAAATTATTTTTAATTTGGAACCAATATTTTCAAAAAATTTTACAACACTGTTTCTATATTCTTTATAACCACCATCTAATTGGTATGTTCTCCATCCTACTTCAGATAAAATTATTGAAAAGGATTTTGACCTCTGACCACCTCTCCAACAATAAACCAATGGTTGCCATGACCCTTTTTGTTCAAGGAAATTTTTTTCGATGTGATCTGCAATATTTCTCGCAGTAAGTGAGGAACCTATTATTTTTGCTTTGAAGGTACTTTCTTTTTTATAAATGGTACCAACTTTTTCTCTTTCTTGATCAGATAATACAGGACAATTGATAGCTCCTATAATATGATCATTAGCAAATTCTGATGGAGATCTTACATCAATAATTGTATCAAAGTTTTGGCTTTCCCAATTTTTAATTGATTTATACTTTTTTACCATTTTTTACGTTATTCTAATTTTGTTATCTAAATTGTTTACATATCCTATTTCAGTAAAATTAATTTTGTTTTCCTTTAAAATTTTAAATTGTTTAATTTTTTCTTCTTTTGGAATTATAAAGGCTAAACCTCCAACAGTTTGAGGATCATATAATATTTCATCTATTAACTTTATTTCTCTATCATAAACTAATTCTTTTTGCGCGGTGTTAAAATTTTTCTCGAATAATGAAGATCTGACATTTTTGGATAAAGCTTCCGTAACACCGTTAAATATAGGTATTTTATCTGGATAGATTGTCAGTCCAGTCTTTCCAACATCTCTTTTTATTAAATTTAATAGATGGTTTGCTAGTCCAAAACCAGTTATGTCTGTCATAGACAAAATTTTCAATCTATCTGAAATTTTTGAAAAATTAATATTTCCTTGAGACATCTGGTTAAGAACTTCAATTTGGTAATAACTATCAATAATATCGTTGTTTATACCCGCAAATATAATTCCAGACCCTATTCTTTCAGTTAATATTAAAATATCATTTACCTTTAGCTTACCAAGGGTTTTATTATTTACACTTTTTTTTTCGCCTATTACAGAAAAACCTATTACTGGATCTTTATCTTTGCCAATCATAGTATGTCCACCACTTATAGAACATTTAGCTAACTTGAGGACTTCTGTTGCACCAGAAGTGACTTGTTCTAAATCTCTTGAATTTATTTCAGAATTTGAAAATGGAAGTTGTAAAATCATTAGGGCTGAAATAAGTTTAGAATTGACCGCAATAATATCGCTAATTGCATGGTTAGCTGCAATTTTTCCTAAAAGATATGGATCCGATACAACAGAGCTAATCATATCTACACTCTGATATAATTTTGGATAATTATTTATATTAATTGCATCTTCAGACGTTGTAATTATTTCTTTGGATAAAGTTGTTTTGAGGGAATTAAAATCTACTTTTGCAGCACATCCTCTACATTGCATTTGATAAGAAGGTATATTTTTATTATTTTGAATAATAACGTCAAAAACTTTTAATAAATTCCTAAATATATAATTATTATCTTGGTTTAAATCATTGAATTTTTTTACAAATTTCTGATCTATTAATTTTTTTAAAAGAAAACTAAATCTTGAAGTAAATGTGAAATTAAATTTTGTAGCAATGGCTAGTCCATTTGATAATCCTATTATAGATAAATAATTTTTATTAAATTTATAAGGAACAGGTATTTTTTTTTGAATAAATCCTCTAATACTTCTAGCTAGAGGTTTTCCAGATTTTACTGCATGAACGCCAGATTTACTTAAATTTTGATTGTTAAAATCAACTATGTCACCAGCAGCAAAAACATAATTATAATTTGTTTGAAATTTATTATTGACTATAATAAAATTATTTCGATTTAAAATAATATCTGATTTTTTTATCCATTCTGGGGCCATACCATTTGTTGATAAAATTGACTTATCAATTTTCAATTTAGTTTTATCTGATAAAATCAATGTATCTTTTTGTACTTCAATTACTTCTACTTTTTCAATCACATTAATATGTGCATTTTGAAGAGTTTGTTTTGCTGCTTTTCTTGTTTTATTTGGGAAATAACTTAATAGTCCATTTTTGCCAGTTATTATACTTATTTTCAAATTAGATTTTGTATTTTTGAAACGTTTTTGCAAACCTAAAGCTAATTCTACTGAAGCAGGACCTCCTCCAATAAAAGCAATATTATTATTTGTTTTTATTTCAGTTAAAAAATTATTAGATAATTTTGAGATTGGTTTTACGGGCACACAATATTTAAGAGCCCCTTTTATAGTTTTATTACTGCTTTGTATGCCTGTATTTAAAGATAGTACATCAAATTTTATTTTTGGTCTATTTTTTAAAATAATTTCTTTATTAATTGCTGAGATTTCTAAAACTTCTGAATGTATAAACCTAATATTTAATTTGAAACAAAGTTTATAAAGGTCTATGTGAGTTTCTCTCCAAGTGTACATTCCTTCAATAAAACCTGGTATCATACCTGAATAAGGAGTATCAATTTCATTACTAATTAATGTTATCCGAGTTCCTTCAATAGGTCTTTTTGAGAGTTCCATAATTAGCATTATGTGAGAATGTCCACCACCAATTAACACTAAGTCATTGTTTATTGGTATTTCTTTTTGCTTAAACATATTTATTACATCTAATAAATGGAGGCCCGAAGCGGAATCGAACCGCTGTTAACGGCTTTGCAGGCCGCTGCATCACCACTCTGCCATCGGGCCACAAGTTAGGTGATTACTTCTATAACTCTTCAAAAGCATACAAGCAATTAAAAAAAAAAATATAGAATAATATTTTGTTTCAAAATTTCATGTTAATACTTAATTATTAACTAGAATTTTATTTTCAATTCGCTATTAAATTATATTTATATTTATTTAGCATTTTTTGAGGTTTCAATGATTTCATTTTTTAAAAGAATTAAATTTTTTTATTTAATATTTTTATGTTTTTTATTTTTAAATGCTTCAAAAGTTTTTAGTTCCGATTTTTTATTTGAAAATTCCATTCATGAAGCACTTAAAAACAGTTTGGAATTAAAAGCCCAAAATTATAAATTAGCTGCTACCAAAAATTCTTTAGAAGAGTCTGGTTCTTCTAAAGACTGGACAAATTCTTTTACAACAACCTTTAAA